>PKWQ01000131.1 GCA_003133265.1 Acetobacteraceae bacterium | reverse complement strand
TGTGGCTGGCGACGCGGGACAACTCGGTGCTGTTCGTGCTGCTGTCTGGGCTGGTGTTCTTCGGCTGGGGCGAGATCTTTTCGCTGTTCCCCTCGACGCTGACCGACACGTTCGGCACCAGGAACGCCACGCGCAACTATGGCTGCCTTTATATGGCGCAGGGGATCGGTGCGATCTTCGGCGGGCCGATGGCCGCGTTGCTGCATGACGTTACGGGGAACTGGTCCAGCGTGTTCGGCGTCGCCATCACCGCCGATCTGCTGACGGCGGTGCTGGCGATCGCGGTGCTGCGGCCGATGCGGGCGGCGTATCTGGCGCGCTGACCATCCCTGCCCGCGATCAGGACAGCTTCCGCTTCAGCACCTCGTTGACCAGGGCCGGGTTGCCCTTCCCGGCCATCGCCTTCATCACCTGGCCGACGAAGAAGCCGAACAGCTTGTCCTTGCCGGCACGGTAATCGGCCACCTTGTCCGGGTTCGCCGCCAGCACGGCATCGACCGCCGCGTCGATCGCGCCGGTGTCGGTGACCTGGCGCAATCCCCTGGCCTCGACGATGGCGGCCGGATCGTCGCCGGTCTCCACCATCGCGGTGAACACGTCCTTGGCGATGCGGCCGTTGATGGTGTTGTCGGCCATCAGGTCCAGCAGCTTGCCCAGGTTCGCGGCGCTGACCGGGGATTGCTCGATCGTGCGGCCCATGCGGTTCAGCGCGGCGAACAGATCGCCGGTCACCCAGTTGGCGGCGGTCTTGACGTCGCGGCCTTTGGCCACCTCCTCGAAGAAGTTCGCCGTCGCCTGCTCGGCCACCAGCACGCCGGCATCGTAGACCGTCAGGCCGTACTCACCGACGAAGCGCGCCTTCTTGGGGTCCGGCAGTTCCGGCAGGTCCTGCCGCAATGCCTCGACCCATGCCTCATCCAGCACCAGCGGCAGCAGATCGGGGTCGGGGAAATAGCGGTAGTCGTGCGCGTCTTCCTTGCTGCGCATCGACCGCGTGACGCCGCGCGCGCTGTCGAACAGGCGGGTTTCCTGATCGACCGTGCCGCCGCTCTCCCACACCTCCACCTGCCGCTTCGCCTCGACCTCCACCGCCTGCATGACGAAGCGGATGGAGTTGACGTTCTTCACCTCGCAACGGGTACGGAACGGTTCGCCGTGCTTGCGCACCGAAACGTTCACGTCCGCGCGCATCGAACCCTCGTCCATGTTGCCGTCGCAGGTGCCGAGATAGCGCAGGATGCTGCGCACCTTGGTCAGATAGGCACCGGCTTCCTCGGGACTGCGGATGTCTGGCTCGCTGACGATCTCCATCAGCGCAACCCCGGCGCGGTTGAGGTCGATATAGGATTTGGTCGGGTGCTGATCGTGCAGCGACTTGCCGGCATCCTGCTCCAGATGCAGGCGCGTCACGCCGATCGAGCGGGTGGAGCCGTCGGCGAGTTCGATCTCGATCCGGCCCTCGCCGACGATCGGATGTTGGTACTGGCTGATCTGATAGCCGGAGGGCAGGTCGGGGTAGAAATAGTTCTTCCGGTCGAAGTGGCTGACCACATTGATCCGCGCGTTCAGCCCCAGCCCGGTACGCACCGCCTGGGCGACGCAGACGCGGTTGATCACCGGCAGCATGCCGGGAAACGCCGCGTCGATGAAACTAACCTGCGTGTTCGGCTCGGCGCCGAAATCGGTGGCGGCGCCGCTGAACAGCTTGGAGCGGCTGATGACCTGGGCGTGAACCTCCAGACCGACAACCACTTCCCAGGCGCCGGTGTTGCCTTCGATGATGTACGCCATCGCTCACGCCCCCGCGCGGATGGAGGGCAGCGCGGAAAACCCCGCCGCGCGCTCGATCGCCGCCGAGACGGCGAACACGGTTTCCTCGTCGAACGGCTTGCCCAGCACCTGCAAGCCGAGCGGCAGCCCGTTCGCATCCAGCCCGGCCGGCACCGACATGCCGGGCACGCCGGCCATCGACGCGGGGACGGTGAAGATGTCGTTCAGATACATCTTGATCGGGTCGTCCATATTCTCGCCCTGCGCGAACGCCGCCGACGGCGCGGTCGGCGTCAGCAGCGCATCGACCTTGGAAAATACCTCGGTGAAGTCGCGCAGGATTAGCGCCCGCACCTTCTGCGCGCGCACGTAGTACGCATCGTAATAGCCGGCGGAGAGCACGTAGGTGCCGATCAGGATGCGCCGGCGCACCTCGGGGCCGAAGCCGGCGGCGCGGGTGCGTTCGTACAGATCGCGCAAATCCTCGCCGTTCTCGCGCAAGCCGAACCGCACACCGTCATAGCGAGCGAGGTTCGACGACGCCTCGGCGGGTGCGACAATATAATAGGTGGCAAGGCCGTATTTGGTGTGCGGCAGCGAGACGTCGACGATCTCGGCCCCGGCGTCGCGCATCCACGCCAGCCCCTGCTGCCAGAGGACGGAGATTTCCTCCGGCATGCCGTCCATCGTGTATTCGCGCGGCACGCCGATGCGCAGACCCTTGACGCCGCGCTTGCAGGCGGCGGCGAAGTCCGGCACCGGGCGGTCGGCGCTGGTGCTGTCCTTCGGATCGTGCCCGGCCATGGAGCCGAGCAGGATGGCGCAATCCTCCACGGTGCGCGCCAGCGGGCCGGCCTGATCCAGCGAGGAGGCGAAGGCGACGATCCCCCAGCGCGAACAGCGCCCGTAGGTCGGCTTGATGCCGGGAATGCCGCAGAACGAGGCCGGCTGGCGGATCGAGCCGCCGGTATCGGTCGCGGTGGCACCGAGCGCCAGCCGCGCCGCCACCGCGCTGGCGGACCCGCCGGAAGAACCGCCGGGCACCAGCACCGCGCTGGTATCCTGCCGCCGCTTCCACGGATTTTCCACCGCGCCATAGGCGGAGGTCATGTTGGACGAGCCCATGGCGAACTCGTCCAGGTTGGCCTTGCCCAGGAACACCGCGCCGTCGCGCAGCAGGTTGGCGCTGACGGTGCTCTCGTAGGGCGGCACGAACTGCTCCAGGATGCGGCTGCCGGCGGTGGTACGAACGCCCGCTGTGCAGAACAGATCCTTGATGGCGAGCGGAATGCCGGTCAACGGCCCCGCCTGCCCGCGCGCCAGCGCCGCGTCCGCCGCGTCCGCCTGGGCCAGCGCCCGTTCCGGCGTGACGGTGATGTAGGCGTTCAGCCGCGGGTTAAGCGCGGCGATCGCGTCCAGATAGGATTGGGTGAGTTCGCGGGCGGAGAGCCGCCTGGCCCGCAATTCGTCGCGGGCGGCGGCAAGCGTCAGGTCGAACATGGTCATTCCACCACCTTCGGCACCGCGAAGAACGGCCCGGCACGGTCGGGCGCGTTTGCCAGCACCTGCTCGGGATAGCCGCCGTCGGTCACCACATCCTCGCGCATCTTCAGCGCCATCTGCGCGCCGCCGGTCAGCGGCGCGATGCCGTCGACATTCACCTCGTTCAACTGCTCGATCCAGCCGAGGATGGTGTTCAGCTCGTTTTGCAGCTGGGCGACCTCCCGCTCCTCCACGCGGATGCGGGCAAGCGAGGCGATACGGCGGACGGTCGCGGGATCGAGCGACATGGGGCGGAAAAATCCTTGGAAGGGAACGGAACGCCGGACCATAACGGTGCCCATGCCCCTGTTCAACCTGACCGAGCTGCGCGCGGCCCTGGGCCGCAACGACCGGCTGATCGGCATTGATCCCGGAAGCAAGACTATTGGCATCGCGCTGTCGGACGTGCTGCTGACGCTGGCGAGCCCCTATGGCAGCCTGAAGCGCGGCAAGCTGAAGGCCAACGCCGCCGAGATCGCCGCCATCGCCCGCAAGGAAGGCGCCGCCGGGCTGGTGGTCGGCCTGCCGCTGTCGATGGATGGCAGCTTCGGCCCGGCGGCGCAGGCGGCGCGGGACTGGGCGCTCGCCTTGTCCGAAGCGTGCGGGCTGCCGGTGGCGTTGTGGGACGAGCGGATGTCCTCGGCGGCGGTGAACCGCTTCCTGGTCAACGAGGCCGACCTGAGCCGCAAGAAGCGCGCCGACGCGGTGGACCGCATGGCGGCGGCCTGGATGCTGCAAGCGGCGCTGGACGCCAGCCGGTAGCTAGAGGTGGGGACCGCGTTGTCGAGCCTTGCCTACCGCCGCCCGGTCGTCGCATCCCACCACGGGCACACCCCCGACATCTTCTGATAATTCCCCTCGATCACCTGCACCGGCGCCCGGCGCCCTTCCGGCAGCGGCGCCGGCGGATGCGGTGGCGACGGCGCATCCCCGGCGACCGAACGGATCAGCCCGTCATGCCCCCAGAAGCTGGCAACCGTGGTCATTTCCGACGGCTTCCAGGTGGCGTCGTCCACGTCGCGCGCGCCCCAGCCATACTCCACCAGGAAGTTGGACGGCGTACGCATGTAGAATGACGTCATCAAGTCGTTCGGATGCCGCCCCAGCGTCACCGCCACCCGGTCATCCGCCTGGGCCAGGTCATAGCCCTGGCCCACATCGTCCAGCGAATACAGCTCCATCATCACATGATGCAGCCCCAGCCGCGTGTGCTGAAACAGCGCCAGGCTGTGATGGCGCGGATTGACGTGCAGGAAACAGGCGGTCACCGGCGCGCGGATATAGTCGCTGATCCGGAAGCCCAGCAGCCCCTGGTAGAACGCCAGCGCCGCCTCGAAATCCGCCACCATCAGCACGGCGTGGCCCATCCCCAGCACCCCGGTGCGGAAGCCCAAAATGTCGCGCCCGGGCTTGAACGGCTCGTCCGCCACCTGCGGCCCGTGAAACGCCTCCAGCCGGTTGCCCGCGGGATCACGAAACGAAATCAGGCCGCGAACGAACCGCTGGTCCGCCAGCGCCGCCGGCTCCCGCCGGACCGCCACCCCCGCTGCCTCAAGCCTCGCCGCCAGCGCATCGAGCGCGCCCGCATCCGCGACCTCCCAGCCGAAATAGCGCTCGCCCTCCGCCAATTCCCGATCGACGATCAACCGCTGCCGCCGGTCATCCATCCGGAACGCGCGGCACGACGCCGCACGATCCACCTGCTGCATCCCCAACTGGCCAGTCGCGAACGCCGACCAGTCGTCGAGGTTCGATCCCCCAATGCCGATATAGCCAAGCGCCTGAACGGCCATGCCAAAGTCCCCCTGTGATACGCCTCCGCTTATGCGGACGCTGTTGGTTACGAAATCTGGCCATTCCCGGCGGTCCATACAATAGTTTTCCCCCGCTCTTTCGCTCCCCCGCCGGATTTGCCACGATCGCGCCATGAGCGATCCAATCACCGTTGCCGTGTTGCAGAACCGCCTCAATGCCATCGCCGAGGAAATCGGAGAGGCGATGCTGCGCACCGCCTATTCCCAGATCCTCAATTCCTCGCGCGACTTCTCGATCGCCCTGATCGATGCGCGCGGGCGGCTGGTGGCGCAGGCCGACCACATCCCGGTCCATGTCGGCGCCATGCCCTGGGCGGTGCGCGCCTGCGCGGAGGTGTTTCCCAACCCCGTGCCGGGCGATGTCTATCTGCTGAACGATCCTTATCGCGGCGGCTCGCACCTGCCGGACCTGACGGTGTTCGTGCCGGTGTTCGACAGCGGCCGGCTGATGTTCTGGTCGGTGGTGCGCGCGCACCACTCCGACATCGGTGGCGCGACGCATGGCGCCTACAATCCCGGCGCGACGGAGATCTTCCAGGAGGGCCTGCGCATCCCGCCGGTTCGGCTGACCGAGAACGGCGTGCTGCGCGAGGATTTGATCGACTTCCTGGCGCTGAATGTGCGCCACCCCCGCGATTTTCGCGGCGATCTGGCGGCGCAGATCGGCTCGGCCCGGCTCGGCGGGCAGCGGCTGGACGCGGTGCTCGCCGAGTTCGGCGCCAACGCGCTGTCGGACGCGATCGAGGTGATGCTGGACGCGGCCGAACGCCACGCGCGCGCCATCGTCGCAACCTGGACCGACGGGGTCTACGAAGGCGCGGCTGTGCTGGACGACGACGGCCACGGCGCGGTGGACATCCATATCCGTGCCAAGGTCACCAAGCAGGGCAGCGACGTGACGGTAGACCTGACCGGATCGGACCCGCAAGTGACCGGGTTCGTCAATTCCTCGCATGCCAACATGCAGTCGGCGGTGGCGATGGCGTTCGCCTTCCTGCTCGACCCCGACATCGCCCATAACGAGGGCGCGTTCCGGCCGCTGAGCGTGATCGCCAAGCCCGGCACCATCGTCTGGGCCAATCCGGGCGCGCCGGTGACGATGTGTACCAGCCACTGCTCGAACGAGATCGTCGAGGCGATCATCGTCGCCCTCGCCCCGGCCTGCCCGGAGCGCGCGATGGCCGGCTGGGGCCGGCGCTTCCGCATCGCCATCGACGGCCACGACCCGCGCAACGGGCGGCGCTTCATCTGGCACATGTTCCAGGCCCGGCCAGGCGGCGGCGGCTCGATCGCCGGGGACGGTTTTTCTACTATCGGCGAATGGCATTCGGTGGGCGGCATCAAATTCGGTTCGATCGAAGTCGCTGAAACCCGCTTTCCGCTGGTGTTCGAGACGCACGAGTTCCGCCCCGGCTCCGCCGGCGACGGCAAGTTCCGGGGCGGCTATGGCGGCGCGCTGCGCCTGCGCGTGGAGACCGACGGGCCGGCGCGGG
>PKWQ01000383.1 GCA_003133265.1 Acetobacteraceae bacterium | reverse complement strand
CTTGGCCGCCGCCGCCGGCGGCAACGTTTCCCTGGTGGGTGGTTCGGCCGGTGACCAGCTGATGGCCGGCTCGGGCAACGACACCATCAAGACGGGCGCCGGGAACGACTCGATCTTCTTCTGGAAGGGCAATGCCGGCGGCACCGACATCATCACCGACTTCACTTCGGGTAGCGACGTCGTGATCCTGGCCGGGTATGGCACTGGCGCGGATACGACCGCGCTCGGCACCCTGCGGACAACCGGCGGGTCGTCGACGATCACGCTTTCGGACAACACGACGATCACCTTCAGCAACGTTACCGCCCTGACCGCCGCCAACTTCAAGATCATCTGATCTCACGCCGGACGGCGGCACTATCGCGGCGGGATGGGGAGACCCATCCCGCCGTTGCCATGTACGGCTATCCGTCGCGCGGCAGCCGTAGCCAGGGATGGCGCCGTTCCAACTGTTCGATCACCTTCAGCCGGTTCTCCGGCAGATTGGTTGTGGTGCGCAACATCGACTCGGAGTGGAACCGGTACTCTCCCAGGACCTCCTCCAGATGCACGCCCCAGAAGCCATGCTCGGCCGCGCGGCACCAGAAATCGTAATCCTCCCAGCCGAAGCGGATATGGATGTAGCCGCTGACCGCTGCCCAGACCGATTTCCGCACCATCGCCATCGCATCGATGTAATTGCCGGACGCGAACCGCATCGCCGCGTAGGGCTTGTCGGAGATCAGATGATCCGAATCGCCGAAATTGCGGAGCGTCGGATAGGCGAAGGCCCCGCCGGATGATTGCAATGTGGCCAGGCAGATGGCGGCGCATTCTTCCAGCAGCCGGTTATCGGCGTCGAGCGGCAGCACGAACGGGGTTTCCGCCCGGTCGAACCCGACATTGCGGGTAAAGGCGAGGCCGGAATTCTCCCGGTTATGCAATACCAGGACCCGGTTGAACCGATCCGCATGCTGGCGTGCCCAGTCATGTGCGACCGCCAGCGACGTGTCGGTGGAGGCATCGTCCACGACGATCAGATCGAGCGTTGCCAGTGTCTGCGTTCGCACCGAGTCGAGTGCCTCGGTGACATATTGCGCGTAATTGTAGAGCGGAACGATCACGCTGACTTCGGCGATGCCCAGCCGGTCGGAGGCGAACACAAGGTCGGCTTCCGGGATGCGCGGCACTGGTGCGGCGCGGGCCCCGGCGCGGTGCAGTTCCAGCTCGAACGCACGCGCAGCCATCCGCCCGCCATCCAATTGCTGCAGGATCGACAGGGCTGCTTCCGTGCGACGTTCGGGGCCGAAGCGCCAGAGCGCGTCGAGAAAGGCGGCATGCGCCATCCGCCGCCGCGCCGGCGCATCGTCGATCAGGGCGATCAGCGCCGCGTACCAGTCAGCCTCGCTGACCGCCAGGCGCCCGGTCTCTCCATCGCGGATGGCACGGCTGAGCGGCCCGGTGGGGGAGGCGACAGTGCAAACCCCGGCCAGTGCCGCCTCGAAATATTTCAGCTCGCTCTTGGCATCGACAAACGGATTGTCCAGCTCCAATGGCGAGAGATTGATGTCGAACCGCGCCATTTCCATCGGCAGATCGGCGAGCGGCACCAGCCTGCGCCATTCGATCCGGTCGTCGAGGCCGGAGAATTCCAGAAACTCGCGTGGGTCGAACATGCTCGTGCTGTCGTCGGTGGCACGGAACAGCACCAAGAGGCAATCCGGCCGGTCGCGCAGCACCCGCGCCACCGCCGGTGCCGCGGCCTTGAAGTCCTTCTGGTGCGTGCGCGTGCCGGCGGCGTAACCGATGCGCAGCTTGCCGTCCGCTTGTTCCAGATCCCGCCGCCGCACCGCCAGCCGCGAGGCATGCAACGTCGCGGTGTCGAAGCCGTTGGGCAGGATGTAGCTCGTCTTGTCGAAGCGTCGCAGATGGTAAGCCAGCTCTGCCGTGCTGGCGACGCAGACATCAGCCTGCACCACGACCTCTTGCACCTTGCGGTAATAGGCAGCGACTTCTTTTTCGTCCAGACGTTGAACGCGGATCGCGTCGATGATGTCGCTGCGCGCCAGTTCCGGACGGAACATCAGATCGTCCACGTCGAACACCAGCCGCGCCCCCGCGGCGCGCGCGGCGGCGATGACCCGCCCCACGGTCGGCGTGTTGATGGCCCGCCAGATCACCACCAGGCTGGCGGACTCGATCTCCGCGATCCGTGTGTCCGCATCCTCGATCCGCATCCAGGAAACCGCCGCGCCCGCCGCGGCGAAGGCCTCGGCGTTGCGCAGCACGCGGTAGACATGTCCGGGTATGTCCGGCTCACCGGAGATGAATACCATCCGGTGTTGCGCGGGACTGGCATCCGTCGATTGCGGGGTGTCGGCCGCGCGGCGGACGCGCGCCCGGCGCCAGCGCGCGTTGAGTCGGCGCATCGGCTCCGCCGGCATTAACAGCCAACCGCCGAACCCCAGCGTTTGCCGCAATCCGCGCCGCGCCGATAGCGGCAGCCATGCCGCTACGCCGCGTAGCGGGGCGGTTGCGCGCCAGATGGTGGAATCGGTGATGATGCGCCGTTCTTCGTGAAGCGCGTCGATCGCGTCGCGCATGTTGGCGATCTGCATCGCCGCCGACCGTTCGGCTTCTTCCGCCCGCAGCCGGAATTGCGGTAGCAGCAATTGCAGTTCCGCCTCGCTTTGCCAGCGTGCGCCCAGCATGGCGAAGCGCTCACGGGTCGTTTCAATTGCCGCCGGTCGTGTCTCGGCGCACAGCAGGGCAATCGGTTCCGGAACGGATCGACCGACCGCGAGCACGCCGAGGCCGCTTGCGTGCTGGAACTCGAAACCTGGATAGCGCGCGCTGACTTCGGCCCAGAATTGCCATACGCCGTAGCCAGGGCGGCGCACGGTCGTGTCGTGGAACAGCACCACGCCATGCTCGGACAGCTTCGGCAGCCAGGTCTCGAAATCATGCCGCACCGAGTCGTAGCTGTGCTCGCCGTCGATATGCAGCAGATCGATGCTGCCGTCGGCGAAATCGTTCAGCGCCGCGTCGAAGGTCGAGCGGATCAGCCGGGAGAAGCCGGCGTAGCGCCCATCGTGGAAGGCCTTGAAGTCGTCATAGACATCCTCGCCGTAGAAGCCGGCTTGCAGGTCGCCTTCCCAGGTGTCGATGGCGACGGCATTGCCCGCGATACCGTTTGCCAGCATCGCGTCGCAGAAGGC
>PKWQ01000387.1 GCA_003133265.1 Acetobacteraceae bacterium | reverse complement strand
GAGAACCCGGAAGGTTGGCATCATCCCACTCCCGCCTTGGTGCCGTGCGTGTGCTTGGGCCGGCCGAACAGGCCGGTGCCGGGATCGTCGCTGGAACAGCCGTTACCGAAGCTGAAGCCGCAGGAGCCGCGCAGATCGTACGCGTTCTCCGCGTATTCGCGGTGCGTCGTGGGAATGACGAAGCGATCCTCGTAGTTGGCGATGGCGAGGATGCGGTACATGTCCTCCACCGTGGCGCGGTCGAGATTGACCTGCGCCAGAACCTCCGTCGCCTCCACCCCGTCCACATGCCGCGCGCGCATGTAGGCGCGCATCGCCAGCAGCCGCTCCAGGGCGAAGCGCACCGGATATTCCTCGCCCGCCGTCAGCATGTTCGCCAGATAGCGCAGCGGAATGCGCAGCTTGGACACGTCCGGGATGGCGCCGTTCATGCCGAGTTCGCCGGACTCGGCGTGCGCCTGGATCGGCGACAGCGGCGGCACGTACCAGACCATCGGCAGGGTGCGGTATTCCGGATGCAGCGGGAAAGCGATCTTCCAGTCGATCGCCATCTTGTAGACCGGCGAGTTGCGCGCGGCCTCCAGCCATGCATCCGGCACGCCATCGGCGCGGGCAGCTGCGATCACCGCGGGGTCGTGCGGATCGAGAAAGATGTCCAGTTGCGCGCGATATAGATCGCGCTCGTCCTCCTGCGCCGCGGCCTGCTCGGTCCGGTCGGCGTCATACAGCATCACGCCCAGATAGCGGATGCGCCCGACGCAGGTTTCCGAACAGACCGTCGGCTGGCCCGCCTCGATGCGCGGGTAGCAGAAGATGCATTTCTCTGCTTTCCCGCTTTCCCAGTTGTAGTAGATCTTCTTGTAGGGACAGGCGGAAACGCACATGCGCCAGCCGCGGCACTTGTCCTGGTCTATCAGGACGATGCCGTCCTCCTCGCGCTTGTAGATCGAGCCGGACGGACAGGCCGCGACGCAGGCCGGATTGAGGCAGTGCTCGCACAGCCGGGGCAGGTACATCATGAAGGTGTTCTCGAACTGGCCATAGATCTCCTTTTCCATGGCCTCGAAATTCGCGTCCTTGCTGCGCTTGCTGAACTCGCCGCCCAGGATTTCCTCCCAGTTCGGACCCCACTCGATCTTCTCCATCCGCTGGCCGGTGATTACCGAGCGCGGGCGCGCGGTCGGCACCGCCTGGCTCAGCGCCGCAGTGTGCAGATGCTGGTAATCGAAGGTGAACGGCTCGTAATAGTCGTCGATCACCGGCAGGTCCGGATTGGCGAAGATCTTGGACAGCACGCGGAACTTGCCGCCGAGCTTCGGCGTCAGGCTGCCATCGCGCCGGCGGCTCCAGCCGCCGTTCCATTTGTCCTGGTTCTCCCAATCCTTCGGGTAGCCAACACCGGGCTTGGTCTCGACATTGTTGAACCACGCATATTCCACGCCGTCGCGCGACGTCCAGACGTTCTTGCAGGTGACTGAGCAGGTATGGCAGCCGATACATTTGTCGAGGTTCAGGACCATCGCGATTTGTGCGCGTACCTTCATGACACCGCTCCCTCCAGGCGCGCCGCGTCGGGGTGAGCGCCCTCCAGCCAGTCGATGGTTTCCATCTTGCGCACGATCACGAACTCGTCGCGGTTGGCGCCGACCGTGCCGTAGTAGTTGAAGCCCCAGGACAGTTGCGCGTAGCCGCCGATCATATGCGTGGGCTTCAGGCAGATGCGGGTAACGGAGTTGTGGATGCCGCCGCGCTTGCCGGTCAGTTCGCTGCCCGGCACGTTCACGATCTTCTCCTGCGCGTGATACATCATGCACATGCCCGATGGCACGCGCTGGCTGACCACGGCGCGAGCGGTCAGCGCGCCATTGGCGTTGAATGCCTCGATCCAGTCATTGTCCTCGATTCCGGCATCGCGCGCGTCGTCTTCGCTGATCCACACGATCGGCCCGCCGCGCGACAGCGTCAGCATCAGCAGATTATCGGTATAGGTGCTGTGGATGCCCCATTTCTGGTGCGGCGTGATGAAGTTCAGCACCACCGATTTCCGTCCGCCGATCAGGCCGCGCACCGGCTCTATGGTGCGTGTGTCGATCGGCGGGCGATAGACGCACAGCGCCTCGCCATAGGCACGCATCCAGACATGGTCCTGATAGAATTGCTGCCGCCCGGTCAGCGTGCGCCAGGGGATCAGCTCATGCACGTTGGTATAGCCGGCGTTGTAGGAAACATGCTCGCTCTCGATCCCGCTCCAGGTTGGCGAGGAGATGATCTTGCGCGGCTGTGCCTGCAAATCCCGGAAACGTAGCTTTTCATCCTCGCGCGCGCGGGCCAGATGCGTGTGCTCGCGCCCGGTGATTTTCGACAGCGCGCTCCAGGCCTTCACCGCCACCTCGCCGTTCGTCTCCGGGGCGAGGCTCAGAATCACCTCGGCGGCGTCGATGTCGCTCTCGATGCGCGGGCGGCCCTCGGCGGCGCCGGCGGCGACGATGCCGTTCAACTGCCCGAGCAGCGTCACCTCATGCTCGGTGTTCCAGCCGATGCCCTTGCCGCCATTGCCGAGCTTGTTCATCAGCGGACCGAGAGCGGTGAACTTCTCCGCCGTCGCGGGATAGTCGCGCTCCACGACAGTGACGTTCGGCATGGTCCGGCCGGGAATGGGATCGCACTCGCCGCGTTTCCAGTCCGCGACGTCGAATGGCTGCGCCAGCTCGCCGGGCGAGTCGTGCATGATCGGGGTCAGCACCACGTCGCGCTCGCGGCCCAGATGGCCCTTCGCCGTCTCGGAGAAGCGCCGTGCGATCGCCTTGTAGATCTCCCAGTCCGACCGCGCCTCCCACGCCGGGTCCACCGCCGCCGACAGCGGGTGGATGAACGGATGCATGTCGGAGGTATTCAGGTCGTGCTTCTCGTACCAGGTCGCGGTCGGCAGCACGATGTCAGAGTAAAGGCAGGTGGTGGACATGCGGAAATCGAGCGTCACCAGCAGATCGAGCTTTCCCTCACTTGCCGTCTCGCGCCAGCGCACTTCCTCCGGCCGCGCGTCGCTCTCCGCGCCGAGTTCCTTGCCCAGCACGCCGTTATCGGTGCCGAGCAGGTATTTCAGGAAATATTCGTGCCCCTTGCCCGACGCGCCCAGCAGGTTGGAGCGCCAGACGAACATGTTGCGCGGCGCGTTGCGTGGGTCGTCCGGGTCCTCGTTGGCGAAGCGCAGCGCGCCGGATTTCAGCCCGCCCGCCACATAGTCCGGCGCGCTCTGTCCCGCCGCGTCCGCCGCCGCCGCGATCGACAGCGGGTTCACCGTCAGTTGCGGCGCCGACGGCAGCCAGCCCAGCCGCTCGGCCTTCACGTTGCAATCGATTAGCGTGCGCGGCAGATCCCCGGCATCGGCGAGCGGCGAGGCGATCTCGCTCGGCCGCAACTGCTCGTAGCGCCACTGCGACGTGTGCTCATAGAAGAACGAGGTGGAGGTCATCTGCCGTGGCGGCCGGTTCCAGTCGAGCGCGAAGGCCAGCGGTGCCCAGCCGGTCTGCGGACGCAGTTTCTCCTGGCCCACATAATGCGACCAGCCGCCGCCGGACTGGCCGATGCAGCCGCACATCATCAGCAGGTTGATGATGCCGCGATAGATCATGTCCATGTGGTACCAGTGGTTCAGGCCGGCACCCAGGATCACCATGGACTTGCCTTGCGTCTTCTCCGCGTTGTCGGCGAACTGGCGCGCGACGGTGATGATCTGCGCGCGATCCACCCCGGTGACCGGTTCCGCCCAGGCCGGCGTGTAGGGCACGTCCGAATCGTAGTTGGCGGCGACGTTGCCGCCGCCCAGGCCGTTATCGACGCCGTAATTGGCCACCATCAGGTCGAACACGGTGGCGACGCGCACCGGGCCGGACACGGTGTCGATCACCCGCGCCGGCACGTTGCGTTCCAGCACGGCGTCATGATCGGTGGATTTGAACGCGGCCGGGGCGGTGCCGCCGAAATACGGGAATGCGACCGAAACCACCTCGTCGTGCCGGTCCTTCAGGCTGATCGCCAGCCGGACCGCCTCCCCGCCGCGCGCGTCCTTCTGCTCGATGTTCCACTTGCCGCTCTCGCCCCAGCGAAAGCCGATGGACCCGTTCGGCAGCGCCAGCGTGCCATCCGCCTCGTTCAGGCCGAGCGTCTTCCATGCCGGGTTGTTGGTTTGCGCCAGCGCGCCATCCAGATCGGCGGCGCGCAGGAAACGGCCGGGCACATAGGCGCCGTCACGCTCCTCCAGCCGCACCAGCAGCGGCATGTCGGTGGTACGGCGGCAATAATCGGTGAAATAGGCGCTCTGCCGATCGACGTGGAATTCCTTCAACACCACGTGGCCCATCGCCATGGCCAGCGCCGCGTCGGTGCCCTGCTTCGGATGCACCCACAGATCGGCGAACTTCGCCGCTTCCGAATAATCTGGCGCGATGACGACGGACTTCGCACCCTTGTAGCGGACCTCGGTATAGAAATGCGCGTCCGGGGTGCGCGTCTGCGGCACGTTGGAGCCCCACAGGATCAGGAAAGTCGAGTTGTACCAGTCGGCACTTTCCGGCACGTCGGTCTGTTCGCCCCAGACCTGCGGGCTGGCCGGCGGCAGGTCGCAGTACCAGTCGTAGAAGCTCATGCTCACGCCGCCGATCAGCGACAGATAGCGGCTGCCGGCGGCGTAGGAGACCATCGACATCGCCGGGATCGGCGAGAAGCCGACGATGCGGTCCGGCCCATATTCCTTGATCGTGTAGACATTGGCGGCGGCGATGATCTCCTCCGCCTCCTGCCAGCCGGCGCGCACGAAGCCGCCGAGGCCGCGGATGGATTTGTAGCTACGTGCCTTCTCCTGATCCTCGACGATCGAGGCCCAGGCGGCGACCGGCTCCATGGTGCGCCGCGCCGCGCGCCACAATTCCATCAAGCGGCGGCGGATCAGCGGGTATTTCAGCCGGTTGGCACTGTAAAGATACCAGGAATAGCTGGCCCCGCGCGCGCAGCCGCGCGGCTCGTGGTTCGGCAGATCCGGCCGGGTGCGCGGATAGTCGGTCTGCTGGGTTTCCCAGGTAACGATCCCGCCCTTGACATAGATCTTCCAGGAACACGACCCGGTGCAGTTCACGCCATGGGTGGAACGCACGATCTTGTCGTGCTGCCAGCGGCTGCGGTACGCGTCCTCCCAGCCGCGATCCTCGTTGGTCACCGTGCCGTGACCGTCGGAGAATTTTTCGACATTGCGACGGAAGAAAGTCAGACGATCGAGGAAATGGCTCATGGTTCGGTCCTGTCAGCGCGTGGCGGCAGTATCGGTATCGGGATGTGCTGCGGCGGTACCGAACAGGCGCACTTCCGCGCCAGTGCGGGTATAGTACCGCCAGGTGATCGCCAGGCAGGTGATGTAGAAAACCACGAAGCCCCACAGCGCCGCTTCCGGCCCGCCGGTCAGCGCGATGGCGCTGCCGAAGCTCTTCGGAATGAAGAAGGCGCCGAAGGCGGCGACGGCGGAGGTGAAGCCGAGCACCGCCGCACCCTCCTTGGAGGCATCGCGGTTCGCGTCCGCGATCGCGGCGGGGCCGCGCCCGGCCGCGTTGCGCAGCAGCAGGGTGCGGAAGATCGCCGGCATCATCTGGAAGGTGGAGGCGTTGCCGATCCCGCTCGCCGCGAACAGCACCAGGAACAGCGCCAGGAATCCCCAGAAGGCGCCCGGCTCGGTGCGGATCGAGACGAAGAACAGCACGCCGAACACCGCGACGATCATGGCGACGAACACCCAGATGGTGACCCGCGCGCCGCCCCAGCGGTCCGACATCCAGCCGGTCAACGAGCGGCTGGCCGCGCCAACCAACGGCCCCAGGAAGGCGTAGGCCACCGGGTTCACGCCGGGGAACAGGGTCTTGGTCAGCAGCGGGAAGCCGGCGGAGTAGCCGATGAACGAGCCGAAGGTACCCAGATACAGCCAGCACAATATCCAGGTGTGCTTGCGCTTGAAGATCACCGCCTGATCGGTGAACGAGGCCTTGGCGTTGGCGATGTCGTTCATGCCGATCCAGGCGGCGATGGTCGCGACGACGATCAACGGTACCCAGATGAAGCCGGCGTTCTGCAACCAGATCTGCTTGCCGAAGCCGGCGACGGTTGCGGTCTGCGGCGCACCACCCAGGGCGCCGAACACGCCGGCGGCGATGACCAACGGCACCAGGAACTGCACCACGGAGACGCCGAGATTGCCGAGCCCGGCATTCAGCGCCAGCGCCTGGCCCTTGCGGTCCTTGGGATAGAAGAAACTGATATGCGCCATGGAGGAGGCGAAATTGCCGCCGCCCAGTCCGCACAGCAGCGCCAGGATCAGGAAGACGGTATAGGGCGTGGTCGGGTCCTGCACCGCGAGCCCGATGCCGATGGCCGGCACCAGCAGCGAGGCGGTGGAGAACGTGGTCCAGGTGCGCCCGCCGAAGATCGGCACCATGAAGGAGTAGAAGCCGCGCAGGATCGCGCCCGACAGGCCGGGCAACGCCGCCAGCCAGAACAGCTGGTCGGAGGTGAATTTGAAGCCGATCGACGGCAGGTTCACCACCACCACCGACCAGACCATCCACACCGCGAAAGCCAGCAACAGGGCCGGGATGGAAATCCACAGATTGCGCGTGGCAATCCGGCTGCCCTTCTCCTGCCAGAAGACAGGATTTTCCGGATCCCAATCGGCCAGCACGGCACCGCTATCCTGCAACTCCGGCAGGTAGCGGCGGTCGGTGGCGAGTGTGGCGCGCCGCTCCATGCGCAGGATCGCCGCATGCATCCACAGCAGGTTCACCGCCACGATCAGGAACAGCAGCATGAAGCAGCTGGTCCAAAGGCCGGTGAGGTCAACCAGCGCGCCGAACGCGATCGGGAGCACGAAGCCGCCGAGACNNGCATGAAGCAGCTGGTCCACAGCCCGGTCAGGTCGGTCATCAGGCCGAAGGCGATCGGCAGCACGAAGCCGCCCACGCCGCCGATCATTCCGACGGCGCCGCCCACCGGCCCGACATGCTCGGGATAATAGACCGGGATGTGGCGATACACAGCCGCCGTGCCGAGCGACATGAAGAATCCGAGGATGAAGGTAATCACGGCGAATGGCACCAGGCCAATCGCGAAACTGAAGTGGATATCGCCGTGGATGCCGTGCACCACGTAGTCGGTGGCGGGATAGGACAGCACGAAAGTGCCCAGCAGGCAGGCGCCGAAGCACCAGTACATCACTTGCCGCGCGCCCACCCGGTCGGACAGCACGCCGCCATAGGCGCGAAACACGGCCGCCGGCAGCGCGAAGACGGTGCCAAGCATGCCGGCGGCCCGGACATCGAGGTGATAGGCGCCGATGTAGAAGCGCGGCAGCCACAGGGCGAGCGCGACCAGGCCGCCAAAGACGAAGAAATAATAGAGCGAGAAGCGCCAGACCTGCACATTGGCCAGCGGGGCAAGCTGCTGGCGCAGCGTGACCGGCAACAACTGCCCGATGCGGCGCGCGCGCAACACCGGATCGTCGGAAGTGACGAGCCAGAAGCCCACGGCGGTCAACACCAGCGCCGCCGCCCAGATCCGCGCCACCACCGGCCAGCCGAACGCCACCATGACGAACGGGGCGAGGAAGGTGGTGATCGCGGCGCCGACATTGCCCACGCCGAAGATGCCGAGCGCGGTACCCTGCCTCTCCTTGGGAAACCAGCGGGAGACATAGGACACGCCCACCGCGAAGGTGCCCCCGGCGATGCCCACACCCAGCGCCGCCAAAAGCATCAGCGGATAGGTGGTGGCGAACGAGAGCAGTATGGTAGCCGCCGCCGCAGCCAGCATCGCCGCGACGAACACCAGCCGCCCGCCATACCGGTCGGCCCACAGGCCGAACATCAGCCGGATAAGCGACCCCGTCAGGATCGGCGTGCCGACCAGAAGACCGAACTCGGTCTCGTCCAGGCCAAGCTGCTGTTTGATGCCGATGCCGATGATCGAAAAGATCGTCCAGACGGCAAAGCAGACGGTGAAGGCCACGGTACTGGCGGCCAGCGCCCGCTTGGCCTCCACATCCGGTGCGATCGGTGTTCCTGACATGCCCGACTTCTCTCACTGAACAGCCACCCACGGTATTGCGGCCGTAGCTGGCGCAGTGATGGCACCAACAAACGAAGGGAACGTTGATTCAGATCAAGAGCTTCAAATAATAATACTTTTGATATTTGTCATATTTCCGTTTTTACCAAATATCAAATTTATCTTTTCAAAATTGTTGACTCGCTTGCTATATTCAACCGAACGAATTCAAGGAAGCACGATGCAGCCTGGCCAGGCGACCCTGCGAGCGGTTCCGATGTTCGAACGGCTGGACAAAGCCGTGCTCGCCGAACTCGACGCGATCGCCGATCTGCGCGACGTGCCGCAAGGCCAGGAACTGTGCCGCCAGGGCGCGATGCCCACGGCGCTGCATGTTCTGCTCGATGGCCAGGTCGCGCTCTCCGGCACCGCGCCGGACGGCACCAGCGCCGTGGTGGAGGTGGTCCGACCGATCGGGCACTTCGTGCTGGCGGCGGCGCTGACCGATCTGCCCTATTTGATGACCGGGCACAGCGTCATGCCCTCGCGTTTGCTGCTGATCGAGGCCGTGGCGCTACGCGAGTTGGTGGCGCGCGAGGCGGCGCTGGCACGCGCGATGCTGCGGGCACAGGCGCTCGATTACCGCGTCATGGTCCGTCAGGTGCGCGACCTGAAGCTACGGTCGGCGGCGCAGCGGCTCGGCTGCTACCTGCTCGCGCTGGCCACCGATCCGCTGGCGAGCACGGCGGAGTTCCGCCTGCCGTTCGACAAGGGTCTGCTCGCCGCACGGCTCGGCTGTCGCCAGGAGAACCTTTCCCGCGCTTTCGCCGCCCTGCGCGCCGTTGGGGTGGAAACCCATGGCGCCCGGATCGTCCTGCACGACATGGCCCGATTGAAGGCGTTCTCGATGCCGGACGAGCTGGCCGATCCGCCGCTGCTGACGGAGGACGCAGCGGGCTGAACACGCTGCCGACGGTGTTCCCGCCCGGAAGCGGGAAGCTGCACGGCAACGGCAGAATAGCCTATCGGGATTCGGTCCAGCTTTCGGAGAATGCCAGCGCGCAGGTGCTGAAGGGCTTACCCTCGCGCTCCCTCGGCCAAGGCTGGCCCGCCGCCTCTATTCCGTTCCGGGTCAGCCGCGCGCCGAGCGCGGGGACAAGCACGGTGCATACCCCGTAGGGACGCGCCGGGTCCGCGTTGGGTTGGGTGTGGACCAGCAACGGCTCGCCAATTTTGTACCAGGTAAGCGCGATCTCCTCATCGCCGGTGTCCACCCGCTCCGTCCAGAAATCCCGTGCGTCACCGGACCTGCTGAACTGCGCGTCGATCACCGGGATTATCGGATCGAGAAGCTCGGCATTGAGCATGCCCTGCACGGTGGTTTGCAGCCACCGCGCCAGCGCAATATTGTCGGAATAGATGCGCCAGTCATTCTCCGTCAGCTCGCTTTTCAGATAGAGCACATGCCCCGGCCCGGCCGGGGAAAACAGGATGCGCCAAAAACTCGCATTCGTGGTGCTGGCGTCGCCATCGTTCTGACTGAGCCGGATGAACGGGTTTTCCCCGGTCAGGATCACGCGGTTCGCGTCTACGCTGCTCATGATGGATGTCTCCGAAATGGCCCCTGGCACCCCATGATCACCGAATCCCGCGCAAGCGCAATCGCGCCGCCGCGGTCGCTCCACCTCCCTACCCAAGCTCCGGGCCTGGTGCTTCGGTGTCGCCTAGAGTTGAGGGGGCACGGGTGTTCAGCGAGAGCGACTTGGACACGGTCGGCACGCTCGGTATAACCGTCGCCGGAGAACGGAGCGCGCTAGCGAGCGGCTTCAGTCTTCAACCCGTCTCCAGCTAGAGAGGCTGTGGCCCTAAGAAGGTTATAGCGAGCCCAAGACGATGATAGAGGCCAAGAAAACCGTCTAACACATTAGAATTGCTGAAAGTCCCCGTAGCTCAGCAGGATAGAGCACAGGATTCCTAATCCTGGGGCCGTGGGTTCGAATCCCGCCGGGGACGCCAGCTTCCGAATATTCAGTAATTTCAATGTATTACACGGCCTCGTCTCCATGGCTCCGTAGCGCAGCGTTACATCCTCAGCGTTACATCCTAGGCCCCGATATGGTAGGGCTTCGGACCCACCCAGGAGCCAGCCCATGCAGAACCTAATCCGGCGCGGCGCCACGTTCTACGGCCGCCTGTTCATCCCCCAGGATCGCTGGGCGGATGTCGGCAAGGCCATGGGGGCCGCTGGGGGGGTCAAGCGCGAGGTGGTCCGGACGTTACAGACTACCGACCGCATCGAAGCCAAGCGGCGGCTGGGGGCCGCGCTGGCGGCCATTCAGGCCCAGGTGGAGGAGCGGCTGGCGGCTGCCCGGCTCAAGCCCCTCACCGACTGGACGGCGGACTGGGCGCCGAGGGCGGCGGAGTTGCGGGCCTTGGTTCAGGCGGCTGGGGATACGCCGCTGGATGGCACCCATTTCGGGGATACGGAGCGGGATATGATCCTCGGTGATCGGCGGCGGGACGCGATCCTTATGGAAGATACACGGGGCGAGGCACAGGCCGAGGTATTCTGGGCTGCCGTGACCGCGACGGAGACCAACCTGCGGGAAGCGGCTGATGCTTGGCTGCTGGAGTTGGGACGGTCACGCAAACGAAAGACCATTGAGGGGCACCAGAGGGTGTTTGCAGACCTGGAGCAGTTCCTTCGGGAACGCCACAACATCCTGTCTTTGACCACCGCCACCCTTGCCGACGTTACACGCCGAATGGCGGGGGACTTCATCACTGCCCGGAGTGGCCAAGTCTCAGCCGCAGCAGTGAAGCGGGAGGCTTCGGCCCCGATGGGGCTGTGGCGATGGGCGATCCGGCGGGGCCATACCGACGACAACCCGTGGGCCGATCAGACCAGTGGCCTTGCCGTCGTGTCTGGGGATGATAAGCCCGGCAGCAAGAGGGCCTTCACCCCCGCCGAGTTGGGCACACTGCTACGCGCCACTGGCGCCGACTGGGCGCCGAACCGTGGTGGGTATGGCGCCACTCTTTGGGATGCTACCCGGCTGGCTCTGCTGACGGGATTGCGGGCCGCTGAACTGGCGGACCTACGCATTCGAGACCTAATCCAAGACGGGGCGGCGATCTCAGTCACCCGTGGCAAGACCAAGAATGCCCGCCGCGTCGTGCCATTGCCACAGGTGGCTAGGGCTGTGATCGCCGCGCGCCTCGCTGATCTCCCCGACACCACCCCCGACGCCCCGCTATGGCCGGAGTTGCCAGTCCTGCTGTTGACGGATAGCCGTGGCGGGAAGCTGTCTGACAGGTTCGGCACGGCACGCCGAAGGCTGCTACCGGGGGCAGTCGGGGTGGACATGCACTCGCTGCGGCGGTCCTACGCAACCCTGTTGGAAGCTGCCATGCACGCGGGGGGCCGTGTCAACCCGACACTGATCTCCACGCTGATGGGGCAGACTCGCGGCACCATGGCGCTAGACCTGTATTCGTCGGGAGCGTCGTTGCCGGCGCTGTCGGATGCAGTGGCCGATATGGAGGCCATGGGGTTGCCCGAGGTGGTCCTGAAGGCGCTCGCAGAGACCGCCGCAGAGCGCCCTAGCATGGCCCGCTACGCGCCTAGACCGTCACCCGAGGATCGGCCGGCGCGCGCCAGCAAGCGACTACAGCGCCACCCGGTGGTAGCGTCCTAGCCCTGCGCGCCGCCGTTGGCGATGGCGGCTCTGTTCCGACCTTCCAGTAGGCGCTGCCGCCAAGCTGCCCCTGTGATAAGCCCGCCCTTGATGGCTCGGGCCTTCAAGCGAGTGATGTCTGCGGGGGACAGCCCGAGGCGCTGGCCTACCGCCGTCTGTGTCGCAAATGCTTTCGACCGGACTAGGTCAACCACGCGCTGGGTATGTTCCACCGTCATGCAGGACGGACTCCGGGGGCGGTATGATGCCGCAACGTGCTTCGTCCACTCTGGCCACGCTATCAGACCACCGGCCAGCGCCGTCCGCCTCCTAGCTGCAACCTTCCATAAGCCCCACCCGAGGGCATCACCCAGAGCAGCCTCATCAGTGAAGCTTCCAAACCGAACCACCTCAACCAAGCGCAGGGCCTCGGCGGTGGGGTCAATGCTCCTCGGCCGGCCCGGTGGTCTCGGCGCATGACGTAGCGGCGGATGGTGGGTGAAGCTGAAGACTTCCACGCCGTCTCTCTTGACGTGCTGAACCTCAACAGCCACCCCGGAGGGGAATGGATTGGGCGGTGGCATCATGTTGGTCTCCTTGAACGGGGAAAGGCCGCCGGATCACTCGGGCGGGGGTTTCGCATGGTGGATTGAGGGATCGACCGTAATGGTCCGACTATGCCGGGGGCCGCTACAGCCCAGCCCAGCGGCAAGCATCAGGTGCCCCGCCGGCAACCCCAGGGCATAGGGGAGACCGGCGGTGGTCCTGATGGCATTCGCTGGCGTTCCTGATGGGCAGGGGATGTAGTCAAACCTCCATACCCTCTAATGAAGAATTGACTACACGCTCCCCCGGCGGGTCACTCCGTCCGAAGTCCCATGACCCCACCCTTCAACGGCTGGGGATGCAACCCCATCGCCGCTACCCAGTCCTGCCATTCCGGCCCCTTCACAATCTTGGCGAAGTTCTGCCGGCTCATTCCTAGGGCGTCATACAGACTTGGGTTGGTCATCTCCCGCTCGCCGGCTGCAAGTCGGGCCGCGACGATCTCTGAGAGGGCCTTCAGGCGGCCCCTCAGTGGTTTTGCAGGCAGCAGGGTATGGTCTTCTCGAATGGTCGCGCCAGGGAACATCCCCCGGTAATCCGCCTCAGTCAGTCCCGTCTGCTTCGTCTGGACAATGACCGCCTCCATCCCACCGCAGTCGCCATCCACGCCCATCCGCGCGTGTCCTCGCAGTAGGGCTTGCATGGTCGTATCCCGCAGCATCCCCGTCCGCATCTCATTCACCTGATTCTCGGTAGGGTGGTCTGACGGATTGGCCGTCCGCATTGGCTTGTTCAGCGCGGCGCCCGAGGTAGCGTAGGTGGCGGCCCGCGGCACGAAATTCAGACTCATCACCAGGACGTGGCGGACGTTCTTGTGGTCATTGGTCGCGGTGTGGCGGCCGTAGGTGACGTGGCGGACGCGCTTGCATTCATCCGGGGTAAGTCTGGCGTTGATCGCCGCCTCTATGGTCCGCTGCTCAACGCCGCGCATCGCCATGTATGTCCTGTATGAAACTATCAGCACCTCTGCCGGTGCAACACTGCGGACATAGCGGACAGCCATGTCGATCAGGTCTCGGCCCCTTGTGCTTGTCCGGTCGCGGTAGACTGAGCGGGAGGCCGCTGTTGGCACGATCCTGAGCGTCAGGTTGCAGTAAGTCTTGGCCGCCTCTTTCAGATAGACCACCCGGCGGTGGGTCTCCATCTGAGCGTAGCTGGCGTGATGCACGCCGCGCGCCGCCGAGGCATCT
This sequence comes from Acetobacteraceae bacterium, assembly GCA_003133265.1. Classification (GTDB taxonomy): domain Bacteria; phylum Pseudomonadota; class Alphaproteobacteria; order Acetobacterales; family Acetobacteraceae; genus PALSA-911. Next base: position 5,626 of record PKWQ01000387.1, on the reverse strand, counting down.
GTGACCACCACCGGCATGAGGCTGCTGGGTATCTCGGGGACGTGGGTGACCATGGTGGACGCCTGTGTGTTGTCCCGAATGACCCATCCGGTCCCCCCGGATATGACCCCCAGGGCCTTCGCCTGCGCGATCAAATCGTCATGGTCCCCGGCGTCGTCCTCCAGTCGGCGGAAGTCCACCCCAAGCGCCCCAAAGTCAGGGATGGCACATTCCCCGGTGGGACGCTTGGCAAGCTCAAGCTGCCATTCCAGGAGGGCTATGCGGGCCTCCGGGGCCTGTCGGCCCAGCGCCTTGGCGAGCCCGCCTATCGTGTCCCCGTCCAGCATGACGGGCCTGTTGAACGCCAGCGACTCATCCCACGCGATTACCGCCCGCCGGGCACCTCGATAGAAGTAGCGCCCGGCATCATCGAAGTGTCGGACAGACCGAAGGGTCTCCTTCAGCGCCGCCTGGGTAGACACCACGATCTGCGCTTGGTCTGCCTCGGCGTGGTCTCCCATCGCCAGTTCCACCGTGTTGTCCCGACCGACGATCACACAGAGCTTGCCACGGTGGGGCTGCAACGCCTCTGCCATGTCGTGAACCTCCGTCACGCGATTACACAGGATCAGCATCCCGGCGGCCTCGTATCCGGGGTGGCTGCACAGAGCCGAGGCAAACGCGGCGAGGCTTGCCGACTTGCCAGTCCCGGCAGGGATGGCGGAGACGTAGACGGCTTTCTCCACTGACTGGTTGGCGGCATTCTCCAGGTGGTCCAAGAGGTCGAGAATGGCGGCCCACTGATCGAGGGAGGGTCTGTGTCCGTCGCTGGCAAACCATTCGATCAGCGATCTATGGGCAATGTTGGCAAGGCTTGGCGGATAGGCATCAGGGGAACGGGTTTCTGATGCCAGGATGTCGGTGTCAAACGGCATGGGGTGCATCCTATGGTGGGGGTTGCGATTGGCTCCACCGGGCTGCCGCAGTGGTGGCAATGGGGCGGTGGTGTCTGACGCTGGGCGGCCCTCAGCCCCCACGGGCATCATGGTGCCACCGCCGCGCTACACGCCGTCTGTGTGACGACGGTAGCGGCGGAAATGCCCATCTAGGCGGTGGGGGCAGTGGCGGTGGCTGGTGCCTTCAGGGGCCTTCGGGGAAACACTCGTTTCCGGCGCCCCAGGTGGGTGCGGTAGGTGCCCCGCTAACCAGTGAGCGACGGCCCCCAGGAGTTCCACGAGGAGGTGGCAGCACCGGGGTCGGGGGGCACGAGGGATGGGTTCTGGACCACGCCAGACGTGCTGGTGGGCGTGCTGCCATTCCCGAAGTAGTTCTGATACAGAGCCGCACCCGCCGCAGCGCCGCCGAGGGCAGCGCCTACGTAGTTCGGGGCTGGGGTTGCGGACGAGGTGCTGACGGACCCAGGGTTCCCGCTGGTGTCAGCAATGTAGTTCGCCAGCACGCCCTGCTGGTAAGTGTTGTTGCCGGTCCACTGATCCAGGGAGTTGGTCAGGGCGGCCTGGGCGTTGGTCTGCTGAAGGGCGCCGGCTGCTGAGCCGAGGGCAAAGGCCGAGGTAGCGTCGTTGGAGGCGCTTGCGGCTCCGTTGATGCCCAGGCCGGTAGCCGTGCCGAGCTGGGAGTTGGCGCTAAGCTTGGTGTTGGCGTTCGCCACGTTGGCATTGAGCCCCTGCGACAAGCCGGCGTTGGCAGCGTTCGTCGTCGTGTTCGTGTTGAACTCGTTCAAGCCCTGCTGCGTGGTCGCCGTGTTGGCGGCCTGCGCGCTGGCGTCGTTGTAGCCGAGCGAGTTGGCGTTGATCGAAGCGTTCAGGCCGGTGCCATACTGGCTGACTGCCGCGTTCGTCCCGGTGGTGTAGGCATTGTTCAGGATCGAGGCATCCGCAGACCCCTGGGCCGTCGCCGCCGCTTGGTTCGCCATGCCCATAGACATGCCGGCACGGGAACTATTCAGAGCCCCATCCACGGCCGCAGCGCGATTGATGCTAGGGTCAGTCTGCTGGCTCAAGGTTTGCCTGATCTGTGCATTGGTGGAGTCGAGGGCCGCCTGAACGCCGGGATTGTTGGCAAACTGGGAGGCGTTGGCGACCGTCTGGGCCGTGGGGTTCGCGGCGGCGTAGGCGGCGGTGCTCTGTAGGCCGGACCCGAAGGTGCCCAGAGAGTTCGCGCCACTGACTGCTGCGGCGTTCAGGGCGCTGCTTAGTGGGGCACTGGGGCCGCTGGTCGTGGTGGCGCCTGTGCCGTAGGCGTTCAGGGTGTTCGTAAGGCCGGCGTTGGGTGCCGTGATACCATTTGCAGCTATCCCCGCCGCGTTGCCGACATAGGGCTGGGCTGCGCCCATCAGGTCCGTGGCAGTGCCGGCGACTTGGCCCGGTAGGGCCGCCCCAGTGCCCGCAGCGTAGGCGTTCGCGTTGTCGATGGCGCCCTGCTGGACGCTGTTACCCGGCGCCACGTAGTTGCCCGTGAAAGGGCCGGCTGCGGTGCGGGTGTCGTAGATGCTCTGGGCGTTGGCGTATTGGTCCTGCAAATAGGGCTGCTGGTTGATCCAGGGGGCTTTGGTCCCGGAGGCGGTGCTGGTGTCGCTCTTTGAGGAGTTGCTGAGTAGCGTTGCGCCGACTGTTCCAGCAACGCCGAGGGCTGCCGCTCCGAATGCGCCCATTACAAATCCTCCGACAGGTTCAAGGGGAAGGCGGGCTGGCTGTAGGGGGCAATTCTGAGGCCCTGTGTATTGCTCTCTTGGACGGTCAACCCGGCCAGCCCGTGCAGACTGGAGCCCATAAGGCGGCTCCGCCCATCGTGCCCGTAAGCCTCCCAGGGCTGATCCGCGCATCCCGCCTCGCGTAGTATCCGAGCCAGCTTCATGGTGGCGCCGTGACGGCTTCTGGCCTGGAATGTTCGGCCGTTATGGGTGGCCTCTGCTGCGTCAGTCGCAGCGCCACTGTGGGGGGCGTAGGTGGTTCTGAGGGTGATCCGAAGGGGGGCTGGAGCGGACGCCTTCGGGGGCGCCGTGGTCGTGTTGCTGTTCGTGTTCGGCATCGTGGTGGACTCCTGAACGCACAAAGCCCGCCAGACGACATCTGGCGGGATCGGCAGTGGGTGGGCAGTGTGGTGGGCAGTGTCGTGGTGGTGATCGCGGTGGTGGTGATCGTGGTGGCGGCGATCGTGGTGGCGGCTCGCGCCGCCGAATGGCTGCCGGCGTGCTGGGGGCTACCTCAGGCGGTCCCCTCGGTGGCCTTGGCTGCAACCCGCAGGGCGGCCCGCAGGACATCTGAACGGGAGACAAAGACGGCGCCTGTGGTGGTCCGCAGTGAGCGCTCAATGGTCGCGACGTAGCCGGCATCCTCCGCCGTCAGGCGAAACGCCAGTCGGTTCAACATGGTCTGTTCCTTCTTGGTATGCTCGTTGGTAAGTTTGACAAAAAGAGAGAGCAGCACCCGGCCAGCTCGGCGGCGCGCCGCGGCGGGGCGTATCCGCTGGTGCCCTACCGGGAACCGGCTGGGGGCGTTCGGGGGAGTCGGTGGGGGCGCCCTGGGGGCTTCCGCTGCGATGGTGCAGCTGGGGACGCTCTCGGGGTGGCGCGGGTGGGATTGAAGGGGAACCGTGGGGCTGGCGCCCGTTCTATAAGTGTCTCGTTCTACCCCCCCCGATGGGCTTTCCCCACGCCGTCAGTTGGCGCAATTTTCTTTCGCGTAAACCCCACTTCCGCGCAACATATATCTATTTTCGATAGCGGATTGATTGGGGTTGAGTCCAGCCCTACCGTTCCCCCAGAGCATCCGCGTCGTGGCCATCGGGCGAGCCCTGGGCTTTCCTGGCGGATGTCTGCCGGGCGCTTTCGGAGGATGAGAAGGATGAGAAGGAGCTTGTCGTCGTCAATACCCCTGGATGACCACAGCGCCTTGCCTACGTCACTGAGGCCGGGCCGGCCCCACGGGTTCCCCCGCAGGGCCGCAGTCATGTGCCGGGAGAGGCTGTCAGGCAGCGCCCATAAGGCACTGGAGGCCAACCTCAAGGCCCGCCTCCAAAGCAGCCCGGCCAGCGGACGCCGCCTCCGTAGCAAGCACCACATCATCGCAGACCACCGCCCATCCGGCCCCGTCCCCCATCCGCTGCACTGTCATGGCCAGGGCACCGCCGCGAGAGGATGCCGGCTGTGACAGCAGCGCGAACGGCTGCCCGTCTGCCTTCAGTTCCTCCCACCCCACGTCCGGGTAGCGAACCCCGAGAATAGTGGCGAGCTTGTCAATGCACAGGCTGTCATCGTCGTTGAACTGGTCTGGGGCAGCTGTGATCGCCGTGTGGTGGGCTGTGTTCGGTGTCATTGGCGTTCCTGATCGGTGATGTTGGCGCTGGCTGTCCAACCAGCGCGGGAGAAGACTCCCACGGCCCGGACTCCGGTGCCAAGGGGCCTGTAGGGCCGCCAGGGTTCACCCGGTCCACAGGTCTGTGGACCAATGGAATGCGGCCCAGGTCAGGGGGTTACAGGTGGTTTTGATGGGGCAAACGCTGGTGTTCCCGACCCCACGCGAAGCTGAATGGGCGTGCGGACACACGCAACCTATTGATATCACGGGAGATAAATATTTCGACGGTGGGACTTCCGGTCACCGGACACGCAACGGATGCGTGCGCTTGGCCCGCTCTACGCCCTACCCCGCTGAATGCGCTGCACCGTGCCAGTGCCAATGCCCAACTCTCGCGCCGTCTTCAGGATGCCCGTGCCAGCCGCCAGCCGCTCCAGGATGGCTGCCTCTACCTTCGCCGGCACCTTCGGCCGCCCCAGCTTCACGCCCGCCGCCTTGGCGCGAGCAAGGCCGGCATTCACCCGCGCCTGGATCATGCTGCGCTCGAACTCAGCGAACACGCCCAACATCCCAAACATCGCGCGCCCGGCGGGGGTGGTGGTGTCTATGGCTTGCTGATGCAGGAAAAGGTCAACCTTGGCGCCGTGCAGCTCTTGCAGCGTCCCCACCAGATCGGCCAGAGACCGGCCCATCCGATCAACCGCCCAGCACATGGCCACGTCGAATTTACCTCGGGTGGCATCCTTCAGCATGGCATCGAGCCCAGGGCGCTTGTCCCGTCCCTTGGCGCCGCTGATCCCCTCATCGGCGTAGGTGGCTGTGATAGCCCAGCTCCGCTGTGCGGCTGCTGCTTCCAACTCTCTGCGTTGGTTCTCGACGGTTTGGTCTCCGGTGCTGACGCGGAGATAGAGGGCGGCGCGCATCGTCTTTGCCATGGCTAGGGCTCCTGTTCCGATGGGCCGAACATGCGCCACAGCCATACAACAATCAACTCTTAATTGTATGGGCTGACAGGGTCGAGAAACTGGCGGACTTCGGCGGGCTCTTTCGGCGGATTGCGGGAGGGGTTTCTGTATGGGGGCAGAGCGTCACCAGCGCGCCGCTTGGCCGCGATGGCAGACGCCAGACCATCCCCATCCACCCCAGGCACAGCGGATGCCCCACTGTCGCGCTGCTACCATCCGCCACTGCCACTGCCACCACCACCACTGCATCGTGCCTGTGCGCTGCTGCGCTACCGCGCGGCGCGCGCGCGCCGTTGCTGCACAGCGAAGCGCGGCGCCGGGGATCGCACTAGACCCCATTCCGAGACCCCCTAGGGGGTCCCAAGG
>PKWQ01000046.1 GCA_003133265.1 Acetobacteraceae bacterium | reverse complement strand
GCGCTCCAAGTACGGTGCCAAGAAGCCAAAAGCCAAGTAATTCCCGGCTCTGCCGAAAAAAGGTGTTGTTTCCCGCGTGGCGCGGTGATGCAACGTAGTGACCCGCTGTGGGTCGAGTAAGTAAAAACCAATTGGTTTTTGCGGTGTCGAGAGATGCCAACTGAAGCAAATAAGAGGTGAAAAATGCCACGTCGTCGCGAAGTCCCTAAACGTGAAATCCTGCCGGATCCCAAGTTCGGCAATGTCGAGCTGTCCAAATTCATGAACGTGATCATGGAAGGCGGCAAAAAAGCGGTCGCCGAGCGCATCATTTATGGTGCGCTGGAGCAGATCGAGAAGAAGAACCCCGGCAAAGACCCGGTGGAAGCCTTCACCATGGCCATCAACAACGTCAAGCCCATGGTCGAGGTGAAGTCCCGCCGTGTCGGTGGTGCTAACTATCAGGTGCCCGTTGAAGTTCGTCCGGTGCGTCGCTTGGCGCTGTCCATGCGCTGGATCAAGGAAGCCGCCCGCAAGCGTGGCGAAAAATCCATGGCACTGCGTCTGGCGAATGAGTTGATGGAAGCCACCGAAGGCCGTGGCGGTGCCATGAAGAAGCGTGACGAAGTTCACCGCATGGCAGAGGCCAACAAGGCCTTCTCCCACTTCCGCTTCTAAGAAGCGGCTACTGCGCGACTGTGGTCCGTCGCTGCGGGGCCCGTCGGGTAATCCCCTCGTACCAGAAGTACGTTCCGGTTACCCGCCACCCGCGCCTTGGCTGACAGTCGCTCGCTACGCCGCGCTGTGCGGCGTTATCGTTTGAGCAACATAGGATCTATCATGGCTCGCCATACCCCCATTGAGCGCTATCGCAATATTGGAATTTCCGCGCATATTGACGCGGGCAAGACCACGACGACCGAGCGCATCCTGTATTACACCGGGGTCTCGCACAAGATCGGCGAGGTCCATGACGGCAATACGACGACCGATTACATGGACCAGGAGCGTGAGCGCGGCATCACCATCACCTCCGCCGCCGTGACCTGCGAGTGGAAAGAGCACCGCATCAACATCATCGACACGCCCGGCCACATCGATTTCAACATCGAGGTGAACCGCAGCCTGCGCGTGCTCGACGGCGCCGTGTTCATCATCGAGGGCGTGGCCGGCGTGCAGCCGCAGTCCGAGACCAACTGGCGTCTCGCCGACCGCTATAACGTCCCGCGCATCATCTTCATCAACAAGCTCGACCGCACCGGCGCCGATTTCTTCCGGGCGTTCGCGACGTTGAAGGAGAAGCTCGACATCGTGGCGCTGCCCCTGCAGCTGCCGATCGGGATCGAGGACCAGTTCATCGGCGTCGTCGACCTCGTCGAGATGCAGGCGATCATCTGGGAAGGCGGTGAACTCGGCGCGAAATACCACAGCGAGCCGATCCCGGCCGAGCTGGTAGAGCAGGCGAAAGAATACCGCCAGCTGCTGCTCGACACGGCGGTTTCGGTCGATGACGCGGCGATGGAAGAGTATTTCGAGAAAGGCGATGTCGACGTCGCCACGCTGAAGCGCTGCATCAAGGCCGGCACCATCTCCGGCGTGTTCCGCCCGGTGCTGTGCGGAACCGCGTTCAAGAACAAGGGCGTGCAGCCGCTGCTCGACGCGGTGCTGGACTATCTGCCGGCGCCGATCGACGTTCCCGGCATCTCCATCGCCGCCGAGGAAGGCGAGGAGGACGGCGAGTATTCCGACCGCCGCCGGATCAAGGCCGACCCGAGCGCGCCGTTCGCCGGGCTCGCCTTCAAGATCATCAACGACAAGTACGGCACGCTGACCTTCGTGCGCGTCTATGCCGGCACGCTGAAGTCCGGCGATACCGTGATGAACACCACCAAGGACCACCGCGAGCGCATCGGCCGGATGTTCCAGATGCATGCCGACAAGCGCGCGGAGATCAAGGAAGTCCATGCGGGCGACATCGCCGCCTTCGTCGGCCTGAAGGACACCGGGACCGGCGACACGCTGGCCTCCTCCGATGATCCGGTGGTGCTGGAGCGGATGGCCTTCCCGGTGCCGGTGATCGACATCTCGGTGGAGCCGAAGACCAAGGAAGCGGTCGAGAAGATGACGATCGGCCTGCAGAAGCTGGCCGGCGAAGACCCCAGCCTGCGGTTGCGCACCGACCAGGAGAGCGGCCAGACCATCCTGTCCGGGATGGGCGAGCTGCATCTGGAAATCATCATCGACCGGCTGCGCCGCGAATACGGCGTCGATTGCAACATCGGCGCGCCGCAGGTGGCCTACCGCGAGACCATCACCAAGTCGCACACCGAGATCTACACCCACAAGAAGCAGTCGGGTGGCTCGGGCCAGTACGCCGAGGTGAAGGTCGTCTTCGCGCCGAACGAGCGCAACGCCGGCATCGTGTTCGAGAACAAGGTGGTCGGTGGCTCGGTGCCGCGCGAATACATCCCGGCGGTGGAAAAGGGCATCAAGGTCCAGGCCGATACCGGCGTGCTGGCCGGCTTCCCCACGGTGGATTTCAAATACACCCTGGTCGACGGCAAGTACCACGACGTCGACTCCTCGGCGCTGGCCTTCGAAATCGCCGCCAAGGCCTGCTTCCGCGAGGGCATGAAGAAGGCCGGCCCGATCATCCTGGAGCCGATCATGGACGTGGAGGTCACCACGCCGCAGGATCATGTCGGCGACGTGGTGGGCGATCTCAACCGCCGCCGCGGCATGATCCAGAACCAGGACAGCTCCGGCTCGACCATCATCGTCCGAGCGCATGTGCCGCTGAAGGAGATGTTCGGCTACATCAGCGATCTGCGCAGCATGACGAAGGGCCGCGCGTCCTTCACCATGCAGTTCCACCACTACGATCCGGTGCCGCGCAACATCGCCGACGAGATCATGGCCAAGAGCGCCTGATCCCACGCTGAACGGTCATTCCCGGAACGCCTCTCCCGCCTGCGGGAGAGGCGTTTTGTTTGGGCGACAGCGATTACATCGGCGGCACCAGGCCGTCCTTGCCCACCGACACCCGATCCGCCATCCAGCCGCCGTCCGGCGTCTTCGACGCGAGGATCAGCACATGCGCGCCCGGCTTCAGCATCGCCAGCTCGCCCGGCTCATAGGTGATGATCGGCGCCTGCTCCGGCACCGTCACCTTCTTCTCGCCATCGGCGTATTTCAGCGTCAGCACCCGTCCCGCCGTGCCGGTCACGTCGCCCACGGTGCCGTTGGTCATCGTGCTCTGCGGCCGCAGGTCCCAGGGACGGTGGCCTTCGCCCACGCCGCGCATCCGCTCGGGGAAGACCTGGATTTCCATCGCCATCAACGACCCGTCGGGTTGCGGCATGGCGGCGGTGCCGATGAAGCTGCCGGGCTTGATGTCGGCGAGTTGGGCCGGCGCGATCTGGGTAACGGCGGTGTCCGCCCGGAACGCCACCGAGAGCTTGGCTCCGTCGCGGTCGGTGATGGACAGCGTCTGCCCGCTCACCGCGTCGATCGTGCCGCGGATGCGGCTCGGCGGTGCGGTATCGGCCCAGGCGGCCGGGCCGAGCAGGGCGGCGGCAAAGGTTACGAACAGGCTGCGTCGCTGGATTTGCATGATAGTCCCCCCATATGATTGTCGTTCGCCCCCGTCCGGTGCGGGGTTGTCCGCTTCATATGTTGGTCGTCCGGGCGTTCCGCAAGTTGCCCCCTATTTCAGCGGGAACCCCAGGTTAGCCAGCGCCTCGCGCATCCGTTCGCGCCCCATCAGCCCTTTCAGATGTCCCGCCCGGTTGACCATCTGGGTTGACCAGTCGATGCCGTTCATCCGCTGCTCGTTCTGGAACTCCCGCAGGCGGGTGTCGTACGCGGCGATTTCAGCCGGGTCCGGCGTTTCTCCGTATTGCTCACGGTACAGCACCGCCGATTGCGGCAGGCGCGGCTTGATCGCCTCGCCGGCGGCCGGGTCGGGGTAGCCGACGCACAGGCCGAATACGCAGAACACGTTGTCCGGCAGGCCCAGCTCCTCGGCCACCTGTTCCGGGTGGTTGCGCAGCGCGCCGATATAGACCCCGCCGAGTCCGAGCGATTCCATCGCCGCGAACGCGTTCTGCGCCGCCAGCGCC
>PKWQ01000269.1 GCA_003133265.1 Acetobacteraceae bacterium | reverse complement strand
GGGATGCAGATTACAGGCGCAAGACGCGAGTATGACGCATGCACGCCAATCGAGCGAGTGCGCCTGGCATTTGAACCGCGCCAGGTCGGCTGCCAAGGCACGCACGAGGTTGACGCGCTGCACATGCCGCCTGGCGTCGCAACTGGCGGCACTTCGGTCGCCATCGCCCACTCTGTTTGCAATCGGTTGGTACGGTGCCGCGCTAGCGCTCCGCGTCGACCGCCCGCCAACCGTGGGTGAGGTCATCCAGCCTGACCTTGAGATCGGCGGGCAACGCCCCCCGCTCCGCCGCCGCGAGACTGTCGACGAGTTGCTGGGGACTGCTGGCGCCGATGATCGGTGCGGTGATCGCCGGGTTCGACATGACCCAGCACAACGCCATCGTCGCCATGCTCATGCCGGCTTCGTCAGCGATCGGGTGCAAGGCCGCGATGGTTTCGAATTCTCTCTCGTTCCAATATCGTTCTTGGTAACGGCGGGCGGCGGTGCCCAGGGAGAAGCGCGTGCCCGCTGACGGGGGCGCCTGCCGGTCATGTTTGCCGGTCAGCAATCCGCCAGCGAGCGGGTTATATGGAATAACTGCGATCGATTCCTCTCCGCACATCGGCAGCAGATCGCGTTCGAAACTCCGAAATAGCAGGTTGTAGCGCGGTTGGACCGACGCGATGCGGACGATGTTCTTGAGTTCGCTCCGCCCCAGCGCGCGGGCGATCTTGTGCGCTGGCCAGTTGGAAACCCCGACGTACCGGGCCTTGCCGGTCCGCACCACCGTGTCGAGCGCCTCCAGCGCTTCGTCGATCGGCGTCACCCGGTCATAACCGTGCAACTGATAGAGATCGATATAGTCCGTTCCGAGGCGTCGCAGGGACGCGTCGATCGCGTCGAGGATGTGCTTGCGTGACATGCCCTGCTCCCAGGGCTTCGGACCCATCTGGCCGACGCACTTGGTGGCCAGGATGAAATCGTGCCGCTTGCCCTTCAGCCAGCCGCCGACGATCTCTTCAGTCCGCCCGGCGGTTGTCCGCCCGCCGCCGAGCGGATAGACGTCGGCGGTGTCGAAGAAGTCGATGCCACCCTCGGCGGCGGCATCCATGATCGCACTACTCCGGGTTTCATCGCACTGAAGCCCGAAGGTCATGGTTCCAAGGCATAGCTTGGAAACGCGCAAGCCAGTGCCACCGAATTTGGTATATTTCATGAGTGATATCCCACGCGATTGCGGCGTCCAAGGCCCCGGGTGATCGGCCTATCAAGTGTGGAGCCTAACAGGCTATCTCTGGTCTGGGTAATCGGCACCGACCGCCGTATCCTCCCACGTATCGAGCTCGTGGCGCTGCTGCGTCTGCATCTCCGCGCGAATGCGTGCCCCGCGATGATGTCAGCGACCGATGCTGGACCGCGTGCCGTAACGACGGCATTCCAGCCTTGTGCCAGAACAGCACGAGTGAGTTCGCGACCGATGCCGCTGGAGCAGTCGGTAATCAACCATGTAGGCATGCGGTTCTCCGATGCGTTACCCCTCCCACACGGTGGGAGGGGCGCGCTGTCTCTCGTCAGGCCGTCTTGATCCAGACGGCTTTCATGTTCAGGTACTCTTCCAGGTGCTGCTTGTACTCTTCCAGGTGCTGCTTGCCCGATTCACTGTAAATCAGCGCCACCCGGTGACCCCCTCGCTGCCAACCAGATCAACGGCTTAGCGCGCCGATCGGCGTCGGGACCCCACGCCGAAGCACATTCAGAGAGACGATTGGCGAGTGATGGCCCGCAGCCGAGCTGATGAGCGAGCCCGATTGTCTTGGTCTGCTGCGCCGGGTAGGCCCGGTAATGCCAGCTACATCTGAATTCGGCCGCGCCCCACGGCTTCTGCTCCCCCGGTATCGCCAACGGGTGTCGGTCTCGTGAAGCGGCGTGCCTGTGACCGCGGCAATCCTCCGTCCCCCGCTCTTCCCCCGGCGGTATAAATGGCGAGGGGGGGCGATCGTGGGTAAACAAGGGAACAGCACGGTGCGACCGCCGGTGCCAAAGGGCCTGAAGCGGTTCGGAAAAGGGGCAAATCGGGCCAATCGTCCGATGCGCTCTCAGAACTTTTAATCTTGGGGCCGTGGGTTCGAGTCCCACCGGGCTCACCAAGGCGACCAACGCGTTTCGGCGATCGGCCCCCGGGCCGGGCCGGCGCGTCCCACGCTCTTCTCCCGAAATCGCCACCGGATGCCGCCGATCTCCCGGTGGGACGGGCGCCCCGCCGCAATTGCGCGGGGATGCGCTCCGGACCAAAAAATAAGGGCAGGGGCGTCGGCCATGTGGCCGACGCCCCACTCCCGCACGATGATTCCGCGCGCCGCGGCGAAGATCACGTAGGCGCCGTCGCGGCCCGGCAGTCGCACCGTCTTCAGCTTCTCGCCCTGGCTCGCTGCGGTGATCCAGCGCGCGAACCGCTCGCGCACCGTCGCAACCGGCTCTGGATGGTCGTCGTCCTCGACGCGCAGCGCCTCCACGAACAGGTCCGTCCCCCACAGCCGCACGTTGGAGATGTCGCTGGTGATGTTGATCATGGTGTCCCTGTCTGGTCGTCTGGTCGTGATCGGTGGCGGTGTCGCCGAATGCAATTCCAGCGACGCAGGGACTTTATGTGCTCTTTATGCCGACGCACTATGTTTCGCCTCGAGCCTTTACGCGAACAGAGCCTAGCTTCCGACCATCCGGCAAACCGATGGGGCCAAAGATGCTCGATATCGCGATGATTGTTCTTGGCGTGGGCGGCATTCTGCTCATGGCCGCCTATGCCGCCCTGTGCGAGCGGATCTGACCCCATGCTCGATCTCATTCTCGGCGGCGCGGTCTCTGCCCTGCTGCTGGTCTATCTGGTCTGGGCGCTAATCCGCCCCGAAGACCTCTAAGGTTCCAAAAACATGACAATAATCGGATGGATGCAGATCGCGCTGGTCCTGGCGCTGGTCGCCGCTTGCGCGTACCCGCTCGGCTGCTATATCGCCCGCATACTCAATGGCGAGCGGGTCTTGCTCTCGGCCATGCTCGGCCCGGTGGAGGGCGGGTTCTACGCGCTCGCGGGCGTGGACACGCGCCGCGGGATGGGCTGGAAATCCTACGCCGTCGCGCTGCTGCTGCTGAACGCGGTGCACTTCCTGCTGCTGTACGCGATCCTGCGGCTGCAATGGCACCTGCCGTTCAACCCGCAGGGCCTCACCGGCATGTCGCCGACGCTGGCGTTCAACACGGCGATGAGTTTCGTCACCAACACCAACTGGCAGGCCTATGGCGGCGAGACCACGCTGTCCTACGGCAGCCAGATGCTGGGCCTCACGGTGCATAATTTCCTGTCCGCCGCCACCGGCATCGCCGCCGCCGCCGCCCTGGTGCGTGCCTTCGCGGCGGGCGGACTGAAGGAGCTGGGCAATTTCTGGGTCGATCTGACGCGGATCACGCTCTATCTGCTGCTGCCGCTGGCGATCGTCGTCGGCATCGTGCTGGTCGCACTCGGCGTGCCGATGACGCTGTCGGACTATGCCAGCGCGACCACGCTGGAAGGCGCGAAACAGACCATCGCGGTCGGGCCGGTCGCGTTCCAGGAAGCCATCAAGCTGCTGGGCACCAACGGCGGCGGCTTCTTCAACGCCAACTCCGCGCATCCGTTCGAGAACCCGTCCGCCTGGTCGAACATCCTGGAGATCTGGGCGCTGGTGGCAATCTCGTTCTCGCTGCCGATCACCTTCGGGCGGATCGTCGGCGACATCCGCCAGGGCTGGGCGCTGTTCGCCGTCATGGCGGTGTTCGCGGTGGGCTTCCTGGTGATCTGCTACGGGGCGGAAGCCGGCGGCAATCCGCTGCTCACCGCGCTCGGCGTCGATCCCTCGCTCGGCAATATGGAGGGCAAGGAGGTCCGCTTCGGCACCGCCATGTCCATCCTGTTCGCGGTGCTGACCACCGGCACCTCCTGCGGCGCGGTGAACGCGATGCATGACAGCTTCATGCCGCTCGCCGGTCTGGTACCGCTGTTCCAGATGCAACTCGGCGAGGTCACGCCCGGCGGCGTCGGCTCGGGCCTGTACGGCATCATCGTCTTCGCGCTGATCTCGGTGTTCGTCGCCGGGCTGATGGTCGGGCGCACGCCGGAATATCTGGGCAAGAAGATCCAGGCGAAGGAGGTGAAGCTGGCGATGCTGTCCGTGCTTATCCTCTGCTTCTCGATCCTGGGCGGCACGGCGATCTCGATCGTGTTGCCGGTGGCCACCGCGTCGCTGAACAATGCCGGACCGCACGGCCTGTCGGAGATGCTGTACGCCTACACCTCGGCTACCGGCAACAACGGCAGCGCCTTCGCCGGCCTGTCGGCGGACACGCCGTGGCTGGATATCACGCTCGGCATCGCCATGCTGCTCGGCCGCTTCGCCTATCTGGTGCCGGTGCTGGCCATCGCCGGGTCGCTGGCGGCGAAGCCGAAGCTGCCGGAAAGCGCCGGCACCTTCCCCACGCACGGTCCGCTGTTCATCGGCCTGATGGTCGGCGTGATCCTGATCATGGGCGGCTTGCAGTTCATGCCGGCCCTGTCGCTTGGCCCGATCGCGGAGCATTTCGCCCTGCTCGCCGGCCATACCTTCTGAACACCCGGACTTCCTTCCGAGGATATAGACCATGAATGCCGCATCCACCCGGGCCGACACCATCTCGCTGTTCGATCCCGGCATCGTCTCCCGCGCCGCCCGCGACGCGGTGACGAAGCTCAATCCGCTCCAGCTCATCCGCAACCCGGTGATCTTCACCACCGAGGTGGTGGCCGCGCTGGTCACCATCCTCGGGGTACGCAACATCTTCACCGGCCAGCCAGCCGGCTTCGCGCTCGCCATCGCCGTCTGGCTCTGGCTGACCGTGCTGTTCGCGACCTTCGCCGAGGCGGTGGCGGAAGGCCGCGGCCGGGCGCGGGCCGAATCGCTGCGCCGCGCGCGCTCCGACACGATGGCCAAGCAGCTGCTGCGTCCCGACGACCGCGTGCTGTTCAAGCCCACCCCTGCCACGCAGTTGCGGGTCGGCGATCATGTGCTGGTGGAGGCTGGCGACCTGGTCCCCTCCGACGGCGACGTGGTCGAGGGCGTGGCGAGCGTCAACGAAAGCGCCATCACCGGCGAATCCGCTCCGGTGATCCGTGAATCCGGCGGCGACCGCAGCGCGGTGACCGGCGGCACCACGGTGGTGTCGGACTGGCTGGTGGTGCGCATCACCGCCGCCGCCGGTTCCACCTTCATCGACCGCATGATCAAGCTGGTGGAAGGTGCCGAGCGGCGGAAGACGCCGAACGAGATAGCGCTCGACATCCTGCTCGCCGGCATGACGATCATCTTCCTGATCGCCGTCGTCGCGCTGGAGGAACTCTCGCTCTATTCCGGCACGGTGCTGACCGTGCCGGTGGAGGCCGCGCTGCTGGTCTGCCTGATCCCCACCACCATCGGCGGCCTGTTGTCGGCCATCGGCATCGCCGGCA
>PKWQ01000105.1 GCA_003133265.1 Acetobacteraceae bacterium | reverse complement strand
TCGATACCGCGCTCAACGCGCTCGGCACCAGCCGCTCCATGGCGAACGTGGTAGTGGCGCAATGAGCGTGATGCATCGTCGCCCGCCGTCGCTGACGCGGCGCGGCGTCCTGCTCGGGCTGGCGCTGACAGGCTTCGTCGCCGCTCCGTCGGTCCTGCGCGCCGCGACCCTCGACGACGTGGGCAAACCCATCGCCGAGCTGAATGCCGGGCTGCTCCAGGCGATGCGCGCGGGCACCAAGACCGCGTTCGCCAGCCGATTCGAGGCGCTGACCCCGCTGGTGGACCGTGCCTTCGATCTTCCGGGCATTCTGCGCGCCTCGGTCGGTCAGCACTGGACGGGGCTGGTCGAGCAGGACCGCAGCGATCTGCAGGATATATTCCGCCGCTTCACGATTGCCTCCTACGTTGCCAGTTTCAATGCCTTCGACGGCGAGCGTTTCGAGTTGCTGCCGGAGCTGCGCGCGGTCGGCACCGATCAGGTGGTCGGAACCCTGCTGGTGCCCGCGACCGGCGAGCCGATCCGGCTCGACTACGTGATGCGCCAACAGGACGGCGTCTGGCGCGCGGTGGATGTGCTGGCGGACGGCACGATCAGCCGCGTCGCCGTGCAGCGCTCGGATTTCCGTGCCCTGCTCGCCCAGGGCGGCGTGCGCGCGTTGATCGGCAGTCTCCAGAAGAAGCTGGCCGATCTGTCCGGCGGTTCACTGGTATAGGGGGGCGTGACACGATGATCTGGCTCGCCTTTGCCGCCGCCGTGCTGGCGCTGTTTGGTCTCGTCCAGGCGGTGCTCGGCTGGCTGCTCGCCGCCCGCTTCCGCGCAGCGGCGCGTCCGGTGCCAACGACCCGTCCGCCGGTGAGCCTGCTCAAGCCGCTGCACGGCGACGAGCCGCTGCTGGAACAGGCGCTCGGTTCCCTGTGCCAGCAGAACGGCTACCCCTGCCAGATCGTCTTCGGGGTCCAGGACCCCGAAGACGCGGCGCTGGCCGTGGTCGAGCGGGTGCGCGCGCGTTTTCCGGATGCGGATATCGCCGTCGTGGTCGATCCGACCCAGCACGGGCCGAACCGCAAGGTTGGCAATCTGATCAATATGCTGCCGGCGGCGAAGCACGACGTGCTGGCGATCGCCGATTCCGATCTGCACGTGGTCCCGGATTATCTGGAACGGCTGGTCGCGGCGCT
The DNA here is from genome assembly GCA_003133265.1 of Acetobacteraceae bacterium. Lineage (GTDB taxonomy): Bacteria > Pseudomonadota > Alphaproteobacteria > Acetobacterales > Acetobacteraceae > PALSA-911. The sequence continues at coordinate 11,756 of PKWQ01000105.1, read as the reverse complement.
GGAACGGCCAGGCACCGGACTGGTCACCACCCTGTATGCCGGCCTGCCGGCCACGCCGGGATTGTCCGGCGCGCTGGGGGCGACGGCCATCACCCATTATTTCCTGCCCGGCGCGCTGCTGGCGCGCGGGATGGGGCGGCAGGACTGTCTGGGCGCGACCATGATGCTGCGGCGCGAGACGCTGGCCCGCATCGGCGGCCTGGAATCGCTGGTCACGCATCTGGCCGACGACAACGCGCTCGGCCGTCTGGTGCGCGGGCTCGGGCTGACGGTGCGGCTGGCCGCGGCCGTGCCGGCCACCACGGTGCCGGAGACGACGTTTGCCGCCCTGTTCCGCCACGAATTGCGCTGGGCGCGCACCGTCCGGGCGCTGGAGCCGGCGGCCTTCGCCGCCTCCTCGATGCAGTATCCGCTGGTCTGGTCCGCGCTGGCGCTGCTGGCGTCGTGCGGCGAGGCCTGGGCGCTGGTTCTGTGTGCCGCCGCCTGGGCGGTGCGCGCCCTGGCGGCGCGCGGGATCGACCGGGCGATGGCCGCGTTTCAGCCGGGGCTTGCATTCCGCGCTCCCCTCTGGCTACTGCCGCTGCGTGAGCTTATGTCGATGGCCGTGACGATCGCGAGCTATGCTGGTCAGCGGGTGGACTGGCGCGGCCATACGCTGCGCGCCGATGGCCCGGTTGCCGCTCCCCACGTCCTCTATGCCGCCGCCCCTCTGAAATGGACTGACCCTCTGTCATGATGAAGACCTTGTTCCTGCAGCCGCCTTCCACCGACGGGTTCGACGGTGGCGCCGGTTCGCGCTACCAGGCCAGGCGCGAGATCAAGTCCTTCTGGTATCCGACCTGGCTCGCCCAGCCGGCCGCTTTGGTGACCGGCAGCAAGCTGATCGACGCCCCGCCGGCACGCATCGGTCTGGAAACGGTGACACGGCAGGCGCGCGACTTCGAGCTGTGCGTGATCCACACCTCCACCCCCTCGTTCGCCTCCGACGTGAAGGTGGCGGAGGCGATGAAGGCGGCCAATCCGTCGCTGAAGATCGGCTTCGTCGGCGCCAAGGTGGCGGTGCAGCCGACGGAGAGCCTGGAGAAGGGCGCGGTGATCGACTTCGTCGCCCGCAACGAGTTCGACTTCACCATCAAGGAGATCGCCGAGGGGCGCGACTTCGCCTCGGTCGACGGCATCTCCTACCGCAACCGCGACGGCATCCTGGTGCATAACAAGGACCGCGCGGTGCTGGAGGACATGGACCAGCTGCCGTTCGTCACCGAGGTCTACAAGCGCGACCTGCGGATCGAGGATTATTTCATCGGCTACCTGATGCATCCCTACCTCTCGATCTACACGGGACGCGGATGCAAGTCGCGCTGCACCTTCTGCCTATGGCCGCAGACCGTCGGCGGGCATCGTTACCGGGTGCGCTCGCCGGAGCATGTCGCCGAGGAAATCCGGCTGGCGCGGCGCTATTTCCCGCAGGTGAAGGAAATCTTCTTCGACGACGACACCTTCACCGACAATCTGCCGCGCGCCGAGGCGATCGCCAGGGAGCTTGGCAAGCTCGGCGTCACCTGGTCGTGCAACGCCAAGGCCAACGTGCCGCGCGAGACGTTGAAGGTGCTGAAGGACAACGGGTTGCGGCTGCTGCTGGTCGGTTACGAGAGCGGCAACCAGCAGATCCTGCACAACATCAAGAAGGGCATGCGGATCGAGGTGGCGAAGCAGTTCACCAAGGATTGCCACGAACTCGGCATCAAGATCCACGGCACCTTCATCCTCGGCCTGCCCGGCGAGACCAAGGAGACGATCGAGGAGACCATCCGCTTCGCCACCGAGATCAATCCGCACACCATGCAGGTCTCGCTCGCCGCGCCCTATCCCGGCACCTTCCTGTATGCGCAGGCGCTGGAGAACGGCTGGCTGGACGCCGACCATGCGGAGCTGGTGGACGAGCACGGCATCCAGATCGCGCCGCTGCACTACCCGCATCTGTCGCACACCGAGATATTCGACAGCGTCGAGACCTTCTACCGGCGGTTCTATTTCCGCGCGCCGAAGATCGCCGCGATCGTCGGTGAGATGGTGCGCAGCCCGCAGATGATGAAGCGTCGCCTGCGCGAGGGGGTGGAGTTCTTCCAGTTCCTGCGCGAGCGCCACACCGCGGCGTGAAACAGGTTGTCCTCAGCGCTGACGATTTCGGTCTGTCCGAGGCCGTCAACGAGGGCATCGAGCGCGCGTACCGCGACGGCATCCTGACCGCCGCCAGCCTGATGGTAGGCGCGCCCGCCGCCGCCGACGCGGTGCGCCGGACGCGGGCGCTGCCGGGGCTGCGGGTCGGGCTGCATCTGGTGGTGATCGAAGGCCCGGCGGTGCTGCCGCCGGCGCAAATCCCCGATCTGGTGGACGCCAGCGGCCAGTTCCCGTCCGCGCAGGTGCGGCTCGGCGTGAATTATTTCTTCCGTCCGCGCATCCGCCGGCAACTGGCAGCGGAAATCCGTGCCCAGTTCGCCGCCTTCGCCGCCACCGGCCTAGTGCTCGACCACGCCAACGCGCACAAGCACATGCATCTGCACCCGACGGTGGGACGCCTGCTGATCGAGATCGGCCGCGGGTTCGGCCTGTCCGCCATCCGCATCCCCGCCGAGCCGCCCGCCGTCATGGTGGCCTGCGGCATGGAGCAGGGGATCGGCGCGCGCGCCGATCCTCGCTGGACCCGCCTGCTGCGCCATCGCGCCCACCGCGCCGGGCTGACGACCAACGACCATGTGTTCGGCATCGCCTGGAGCGGCGGAATGACCGCCGAGCGTCTGCTGCGGCTGGCCCCGCTGCTGCCGGTCGGGCGCAGCGAAATCTATTTTCACCCCGCCGCCTGGCGCGACGCGGCACTGGATGCGCTGATGCCGGACTACGGCCACGAGGCGGAACTGGCGGCGCTGCTCGATCCCAGGGTACGGGCGGCGCTGTCATAATCCCACGGCGCCGGCAATCTTGAGTACACTGGCTGCTTCCATCCGAGTCCGGAGGGCGCATGGACCAGATCAAGCAGCCGACCCGTTATCAGGAGTACGCCGATCCGCAGGCGCTGCCGCGCTATACCGGGATCGCCAGTTTCTTTCGTACGCCTTACAGCCAGGACCTCGGGACCACCGATATCGGCCTGATCGGCGTGCCGTTCGACGGCGGCGTCACCAACCGCTCCGGCGCGCGCCACGGCCCGCGCGCGGTGCGGGAGCAATCCACCCTGCTGCGCCGGATCAACGCCGCCACCGGCATCGCCCCCTTCGCCATCGCGCGGGTGCGCGATCTCGGCGATTGCTGGCTGGAGCAGCCGTACGAACTACAGGTCGCGCTGGGGGAGATCGCCGGCTTCTATCGCAGCGTGGTCGCCGGCGGCGTCGTCCCGGTCTCGGTCGGCGGCGATCACTCGGTCAGCCTGCCGATCCTGCGCGCGCTCGCCGCCGGCGGCCCGGTCGGCATGGTGCATATCGACGCGCATTGCGACACCGGCGACGACTATATGGGCTCGCGCTTCCACCACGGCGCGCCGTTCCGCCGTGCGGTGGAGGAGGGGCTGCTGGACCCGAAGCGCGTCATCCAGATCGGCATCCGCGGCACCACCAACGACCCCGAGCTATGGGGCTTCAGCCAAAGTGCCGGAATGCGCGTGCTGGGGATGGACGAGTTCCACGACATGGGCTGGCGCTACGCGGTGGCGGAAGCCCGCCGCGTGGCCGGCACCGGGCCGACCTACCTGACGTTCGATATCGACAGCCTGGACCCGGCCCAGGCGCCGGGCACCGGCACGCCGGAAGCCGGCGGCATTACCGCGATCGAGGCGCTGCGCCTGCTGCGCGGCCTGCGCGGGCTGGACTTCATCGGCGGCGATCTGGTCGAGGTGGCGCCGGCGTTCGATGTCGGCGGCATCACCGCGTTCAACGGCGCCTCGATCCTGTTCGAGATACTGTGTCTGGTCACCGAGGCGTGGCAGGCACGCCCTCATCCACCACGCGGCGGGTGAGGGCGGGGGCGTCTATCGGCGCGAGATGGCGAAGCGTCCGGGGCCGAACGCCGCCAGTTGCAGGAAGCCGCCGGCGATCGCCAGGTTCTTCATGAAGTGGATCATCTGGCCGCTATCCTCGGGGTGGTAGTGCGCCGCCAGCCCCGAAGCCACGCAGAACGCCGCCAGCACCAGCGCGGCCCAGCGCGCCCTGAAGCCGACCAGCACCGCCAGCCCGCAGCCCAGTTCCACCGCGATGGTCAGCCACACCGTGACGTGCGGCACCGGCAGGCCGAGCTTGGCGATATAGCCGGTCGCCGCCGCCACCCCGATCAGCTTGTGATAGCCCGCCTGGATGAAGATCGCGCTCAGCAGCAAACGCCCGAGCAATGCCGCAAGGTCGGCCATGGTGCGTTCCCTCAGTGTTGGCTCAGCCGACGATCTCGATGCCGGAGAAGAAGAAGGCGATCTCGGTCGCCGCGTTCTCGGCGCTGTCCGAGCCGTGTACCGAGTTCGCCTCGATATTCTCGGCGAACTGGGCGCGGATGGTGCCGGGCGCGGCCTTGGACGGGTCGGTGGCGCCCATCACCTCGCGGTTGCGGGCGACGGCGTTCTCGCCTTCCAGCACCTGCACCACCACCGGGCCGGAGGTCATGAAGGTCACGAGGTCGCGGAAGAAGCCGCGCTCGCGGTGTACGCCGTAGAACGCCTCGGCCTGCGCCTGGGTCATCAGGATGCGCTTCTGCGCCACGACGCGCAGGCCGGCGCCTTCCAGCACGGCGTTGACCTTGCCGGTCAGGTTGCGGCGGGTGGCGTCGGGTTTGATGATGGAAAAGGTGCGTTCGATCGCCACGGGAGGCTCCTATGCGGAATGTCTGCTTTGGCGCGGGGCTTTAGAGCCTATGCCGCATTGCGGCAACCCCCGCTCAGGCCGTAAACCCCCCCCATGAGTCTCCTTATCATCTCCGGCGTCACCATTCGGTTGGGTGGGCGCCTATTGCTGGACAACGCCGACCTGACCGTGGACCCCGGCCGGCGCATCGGCCTGGTGGGGCGCAACGGCGCGGGCAAGTCCACCCTGCTCAAGGCCATCGCCGGCGATATGCCGATCGACGGCGGCGAGATCCGCCTCGCCGCCCGCGCCCGCATGGCGCAGGTGAAGCAGGAGGCGCCCTCGGGCGATGCGAGCCTGCTGGAAACCGTGCTGGAGGGCGACCAGGAGCGTCTGGCCCTGCTGGCGGAGGCGGAGACCGCCGAGCCGCACCGGCTGGCCGAGGTGCACGAGCGGCTGCGCGCCATCGGCGCCGACGCCGCCCCGGCGCGCGCCGCCACCATCCTGGCCGGCCTTGGTTTCGACGAGGCGCAGCAGGCGCGCCCGGTGTCGTCGTTTTCCGGCGGCTGGCGGATGCGCGTGGCGCTGGCCACCGCGTTGTTCGCCAACCCCGACCTGCTGCTGCTGGACGAGCCGACCAACCATTTGGACCTAGAAGCGACCATGTGGCTGGAGGGCTGGCTGGCCCGCTTCCCCGGTGCCGCGCTGGTGGTCTCGCACGATCGCGGCCTGCTGGACCGCGCGGTGGATTCCATCGCGCATCTGGATCGCGGCAAGATTTCGCTGACCCCCGGCGGCTTCGACGAGTTCGTCCGCATCCGCACCGAACGCGCCTTGCAGCAGAACCGCGCGGTGGAGCGGGCGGCGGCGGAGCGGGCGCATATCCAGTCCTTCATCGACCGCTTCCGCGCCAAGGCGTCCAAGGCGCGCCAGGCGCAGGCGCGGATCAAGGCGCTGGCACGGCTGCCGCAGATCGAATCCGTCATCGAGGACTCGCCCACCCGCTTCGCCTTCCCCGAACCCGCGCGCCTGTCGCCGCCGATCCTGGCGCTGGACCGGGTGTCCGTCGGCTATGACGGCACGCCGGTGCTGCACGGGCTGTCGCTGTCGGTGGACATGGACGACCGCATCGCGCTGCTCGGCGCCAACGGCAACGGCAAATCCACCTTCGCCAAGCTGCTGGCCGGGCGGCTCGATCCGATCAGCGGTCAGGTGCGGCGCGGGCAGAAGCTGAAGGTCGGCTATTTCGCCCAGCATCAGACCGACGAGCTGACCCTGGACGAAACCCCGGTGGCGCACATGGCCCGCGCCCTGCCGCGCGCCACGCCGCCGCAACTGCGATCGCAACTGGCCCGCTTCGGCCTGGACGCGGACCGGGCGAGCACCCGGGTCGGCGACCTGTCGGGCGGGGAGAAGGCGCGGCTGCTGCTGGCGCTGGCGACGCGCGATGCGCCGCAATTGCTGATCCTGGACGAGCCGACCAACCATCTGGACATCGACGCGCGCGAGGCGCTGGTGAAGGCGCTGGCGGATTTCTCCGGCGCGGTGCTGCTGATCACCCATGACCCGCATCTGGTGGAACTGGTGGCCGACCGGCTGTGGCTGGTGGCCGACGGCACGGTGCGTAATTTCGACGGCGACCTGGACGATTACCGCGCCCTGCTGGCCGAGCGCGCCCGCCCGGCGGCGAAGGCCGATGCCGGCAACAAGCGCGACGACCGCCGCGAGCGCGCCGAGGCCCGCGCGGCACTCGCCCCGCTGCGCAAGCAGGCCAAGGACGCCGAGGCCCGGCTGGCAAGGCTGGCCACCGAGCGCAAGACGGTCGAGCGCAAGCTGGCCAATCCCGACCTGTATGTTCCGACCCGGAAGTCCGAGGTAACCGCCGCCACGGCGCGGCTGGCGGCGATCAAGAAGGCCGAGGCGGAGGCCGAGCTGGCGTGGCTGGTGGCGGAACAGGCGCTGGAGGAGGCGTCCGTCCCGGCCTGAGTGTTGCCCAGCCTGAGTGTTGCCCGGCCTGAGCGTTGTTTGCTGGCGGTTGCCGCCGAAGCCCGGCATGATGCGTCTGCGCATCGTCGCGTTCCGTTGCGCGCCCGGCGTCCGGTTATCCATCGCAACACAGCTTGGAATTGGGGCCTGCCATGTCGACGAATCAGCCCGACTTCGACCAGCCTCAGCGCAACGTCGCGCAGTTGCTGCACGAGCATTGGATTCTGTTCCTGGTCGAGGGAATAGTCCTTGTCGTCCTGGGTGTGGCGGCCGTGCTTATTCCCCCGATCGCGACCCTGGCGGTGGCGATCTTCCTGGGATGGCTGTTCCTGATCAGCGGGATCGTCGGCCTGTTCACCACCTTCTGGATGCGCGGCGCCCCGGGTTTCCGGTGGTCGCTGCTCTCGGCCATCCTTGGCATTGTCGCCGGTATCGTGTTGATCGGCTGGCCGCTCGACGGCGCGCTGTCGCTTACCCTGGTGCTGATCGCCTATTTCCTGATCGAGGGCGTCGCCTCCATCATGTTCGCGCTGGAGCACAAGCGTGCGCTGTCGGGACGCTGGGGCTGGATGCTGGCGAGCGGCGTCGTCGATCTGATCCTCGGCGGCCTGATCTTCGCCGGGCTTCCCGATGCCGCGTTTTGGATCATCGGGCTGCTGGTCGGCATCAACCTGTTGTTCGGCGGCGTGTCGCTGATCGCAATGGCGCTGCATGCGCGGAGGGTCGGTTGATAGCAGGGGTTACGTTTGATGGGAGGTTGGCGGGGAGCGGACATTTTGGTAGGGCGGATAAGCGCAGCGCCATCCGCCATGTCTCCGCGCGACGAGTTGGCGGATGGCGCTGCGCTTATCCGCCCTACGCGTGCTGATCGCGATGGCGCTGCATGCGCGGAGGGGTGGTTAGCGGCGGCGGTTATGGTTGATGGCCGATTGAGGTGGGGGCTGCCGTTCAGAACAAGGGCGAGCCCTTGCGCGAGATCGCGGAGAGCAACAATGTCTTGCACAATACGATTTCGAGGCTGACAGCTTGATGGTAGGCAGCTAGCTAGCGTCCTCGTCGTCAGGCGGGACAGCCAGTGAGAGTTCCCCTTGCTGCTTTTCAGGTGGAAATGGGAGTTGGCTGAGTTTCACAACTTCCAAGTTATCACGCGCTGAAAAGCGCCCTATGTCTTCGTCGTTTGAATAGATGACATCTGCGCCTTCGACTTTCGCGATGGCGACAATCTGCCGATCAAACTTCACTTTCATCCATGAAGAAGCCGATCCTTCTTTCTTGTCACCCGCCCGCAGTGCGTCGCGGTGTGCGGCGGCTGCCTCGACTGCTGCCCGCGTGCCGAACGGGACAATCTTGAATCGCGACGAGCGGCTGATGATTTCGAGGTATTTGGGCGCGGCGTCGCTTGCGCCGATCAATACCTCACTCAGCGCAGGCGTCGGCACGATGATCTTTTTTCGCGCTTTGTCGAGTGATCGCACAAGAAAATCCACACGCGCATCAATGTCACCGTCACCTTTTATCTTCGGATCGAGCAGCGCAATGAGAAAGGAAGCGTCGAAAACGACTGGCATTTAATGCAGCGGCCCTTCCTCACGGCGCAGGTTGAGAACATCGCCTAGCGGCGCATCTTTGCCCCACTCGCTGCCTTCGACGGCGCGTAGCTTTGCCACCACATCCATTAACGGGGCGTCGTCGATGACCTCGAATCTGGTGATATCGAATTGCTGAAGCGTCCAGCTTCCATTTTCTTCACGAACCCACTTGCCACTGCCATACACCCGCACCGTCGCGCCCCGGTAATGCGAAGCAAGCTGCTTTGATATCTCCACAGTCGTTTGGCACAGATATTCAGCGCCTTCGGCGTCCTTGAGCAAGATCGGAATCGACTCGTCACGCCCACCAAGGCGGATAACGGTCCCTTCGAGTGAACCTTCTTCGCGGAAGGGGCCGTAACGCATGGGCTTAGGCCGCGTGCGACCGGGGAAAGCGATAATTTCCGCTCCGCCCTCGGCGGTAAGGGAGGCGATGGCGTTATCCTTCGCCAGTAGCGTATCGAGAGCCTTGTAAGCTTGCATGGCGTCCTTCGGCCCATGGCCCTCGCGGACTTTATGCAGCCGCTCCCCCACTTTCGGGACAGCGGGGTTCTCGACACTAGAAACCAGCACTGCGCTACCGGGCTCAAGGCGCGAGAAATGGACGCGCTCTTGCTCACCAAGGAGCCGCGCTAGTTCGGTCATGTATTCGGCAAGCCGAGACATCGGTAAGGATTCGACGCTGAACACGTCGATCCTAAGTCGATACTCGTGACGGTCAGACATGCCCTTTGCCCTCCTCTTTTATTGTAGTCTCGTTCTAAGCTGCCAGCTAGACCGTCAGCCGTTAACATGGGCCTAAAGTGCCCATAGTCGCCCTCTCAGGAGGCATTACCGCATCTAAGGCCGGTTAGCACAACCAAAGGGCTTGAATATGGTCCAGCCTAATGGCGCAAGTACCGAAATTTCAGAGGGTGAAGAAAGACCCGCCGCCGCGCTGTGGCCGCGCCATTTCCTTGGCGGTCATCACCGTCTCCAAATATATTGCGGCGTGATTATATCACAATAACATTCCCTTGCACGAAAATCTTAGCTGGAGGGCGAGGGGCGCCTTCCCAACCGGGAAGCGTTCCGGCCGCCCAACTACGCCTTCTTCTCCCACCCCCGCGCGCCCTGCTGCTGGTAGGCCAGTTTGTGCCCGGCGGCCTTGGCGGTTTTCCAGCGTTCGCGCGCGGCCTGCATGGCGGTTTCGTCGTTGCCGTCGAACAGGTCGAACACGCGGTCGAAGTCCTGCAGGTGCGCAGGGCCGGTTAGCGCCGGCGGTCGTGTTTGATCACTCCGTTGGCTGGCAAGCGGACATCGGGCCAGAAATTCAACAGGTGTATTCATTATCGATCCTGACCAGAGCTCTATCCGCAATGGCGGTCTGTACCGGATGGATATCTTTCAAGCCGCCGCATGCGTCAGCACCATGTCCGCCGCCTTTTCGCCAATCATGATCGATGGCGCGTTGGTGTTGCCCGACGTAAGTGTCGGCATGATCGAGGCGTCGGCGATCCGCAGCCCCTCAATCCCATGCACGCGAAGCTGGGCATCGACGACCGCCATGGCGTCCGAGCCCATCTTGCAGGTTCCAACCGGGTGGTAGGTCGTTTCCGCCGCCTGCTTGACCCAGTCCAGTATTTCCTCGTCCGTGGTCTGGGATGCGCCGGGTGCGATCTCCGTCATCCGCAGGTGCGCCATCGCCGGCGCGGTCATGACGGCGCGGGCGATGCGGACCGCGCGCGCGGTGATCTCCGCATCGATCGGCGACGACAGGAAGTTGAAGTTGATCGCCGGCGGTCGGCGCGGATCGGCTGACACGACGTGGATGTGTCCCTTGCTCTCCGGCCGCATCGGGTGCGCGTAGCAGGTCACTCCGGACTGGCGGGACAGCTTCGGACCCTTCGGGCCTTGCTCGGTCAGCATCGGCACCCAGCCCAACAGCACATCCGGCGCGTCGAGGCCTTCGCGGGAGCGGACGAAAGCGCGGATCGGGGCCGCCACCATGCCGAGCAGGCCTTGTCCGGAAATCGCGTATCGCAGCGCTTGCCCGACGAGACCGAGACCGCGGCCCCGGTCGTTGAAGGTGACCCCTTTCGCGCCAACGGCCCACCGTGTCCGGGGCGCATAATGGTCGCGCAGGTTCTCGCCGACGCCCGCCAGCGCATGGCGCACTTCGATACCCAGATTCCGCAGGCGCTCTGGTTGGCCGATGCCCGACAGTTCCAGCAATTGCGGGGAATTGATCGATCCGGCGCTGACCACGATTTCCCGGGATGCGCGGGCCTCGTGCTTGGTGGCCCCCACGGAATATCGGACGCCGACGCAGCGCTTGCCGTCGAGCACCAGGGCCTCGGTCAACGCGCCGGTTTCGATATGCAGATTCTTGCGTTTGCGGATCGGGTCCAGATAGCAGCGGGCCGTGCTCATCCGGCGGCCGGATGCGATCGTCGCCTGGCTCATGGCGATACCATCTTGTCTGGCGCCGTTGTAATCGGGGTTGTGCGAAATCCCGACCTCGCCCGCCGCCTTGATCAGCGCGGCATAGAGCGGGTCGCGCGGTTGCGGGTTGGTGACGCGGAGCGGGCCTTCCCGGCCGCGAAAGGCGTCATCGCCGCCCTCATAGCTTTCCATGCGCTTGAAGAAGGGCAGGACGTCTTCGTAGCTCCAGCCCTGGTTTCCCATTTGCGCCCAGCTATCGAAGTCCTGCGCCTGGCCGCGTACGAACGCCAGGCCGTTGATCGAGCTGGAGCCGCCGAGCATCTTGCCGCGCGGAACCGGGATCTTGCGGCCGTTGGTGTTGGCCTCCGGCTCCGAGCTATAGAGCCAGTTGGCCGCGGGGTTGTTGATCAGCTTGGCGAAACCGATCGGGATGCGGGCCCAGGGATGGCTAGCGGGACCGGCTTCCAGCAGCAGTACCCTGTTGCGCGCATCCGCCGAAAGCCTGTTCGCAACGACCGCTCCGGCGGATCCTGCGCCGACAACGATGTAGTCGTAGGTTTGCATATCGCCCAAGCCCCCCAAAGATCGCGCCGCTACGCCTTCTTCTCCCACCCCCGCGCGCCCTGCTGCCAGTAGGCCAGCTTGTGCCCGGCGGCCTTCGCGGTTTTCCAGCGTTCGCGCGCGGCCTGCACGGCGACCTCGTCATTGCCGTCGAACAGGTCGAACACGCGGTCGAACTCTTGCATGCGCGCGCTCTCGGCGCCGTCGATCAGGAACAGGAAGCGTGCGCCGTTCATCGTCGTGTCCTCGGTGGCGAGCCAGATCGGTTGCAGATCGGCGTCGCCGTCCGCCTGGGTGCCGTGCGGCAGCCAAGCCGGTTCGGCGCAGTCCCACAGCGCCGCGTCCAGCGCCGCGACGCGCTCCGGCGTCCGGCACA
>PKWQ01000296.1 GCA_003133265.1 Acetobacteraceae bacterium | reverse complement strand
GAGCAGCCCGACCTCCGGCCGGTCCGGCGACGGCACCACGGCAACCGAGGTCTCCGCCTCCACGCCACGCCGGCGCAGGCGGATGCCGCCCAGTTCCAGCGTGGTCAGCCGTGCGTTGCGGTGCCGCTCGAAGCCGCCGATGCCATGCACCCAGGCGCTGACCCATTCGTCGCGCGCCAGGCCCAGGCGCAGCACCGCCNNATGGACCGGGCGGGCCAGCAACGAACAGATGGCCAGCGCGATCGGGGTGATGCGCCGGACCATCGCACCCTCCTCAGGCGATGCGCCGCAGCGCGGCGTCGATCCGGGTCGCCTCGTCCTGGTAGGCGCGCAGGCGTTCGCGGTTCTCTTCCACCACGTCCTCCGGCGCGCGGCGCACGAAATCGGCGTTGGCGAGCTTCTTCTCGACCTTCTCCGCCTCGGCCAGCGCCTTGGCGCGCTCCTTGGTCAGGCGCGCATGCTCGGCGGCGATGTCGATCAGGCCGGCGAGCGGCACGACGACCGTCGCCTCGTCCACCACCACCTGCGCCGCGCCCCTGGGCATCTCGCCATCGAGCGGTCCGAACGAGGCGGCGCGGGCCAGACGGCGGATCGCGTCCATCCAGCGCCCGCCACGCGCCAGCGTCTCCGGCGTGGCGTCGCGCAGCAGGATCGGCGCCAGCGTGCTGGGCGGCACGTTCATCTCCGCGCGCACCGTACGCACCTCGGTGATCAGCTTCACCACCCAGTCCNNTGCAGCAGGCGCAGGATGGTGCCGAGCACATGCGCCGCCGTATGCCGTACCTCGTTGGCGGCCGGGCTGTCGCCCTCGGCCAGCACCGGCTTGGCGAATTCCACGTACCAGTCGCAGAAAAGATTCCAGGTGAAGCGGTAGCAGGCGGCGGCGTATTCGTCGAAGCGGTAGGTCTCCAGCGCCGCGGTGGCTTCCGCGACGGCGCGGTTGGTCGCGTCCAGGATCCAGCGGTTCAGCGGCAGGGTCGCGCTGGCCGGATCGAAGCCGGGATCGGGGCGGACCTCGTTCATCTCGCAGAACCGCGCGGCGTTCCACAGCTTGGNNCGTCGGTGCCGTAGGCGTCGATCAGTTCCAGCGGGTCGATGACGTTGCCCTTGGACTTCGACATCTTCTGGCCGCGCTCGTCGCGCACCAGCCCGTGGATATAGACGGTGCGGAACGGCACATCGCCCATGAAATGGATGCCCATCATCATCATCCGGGCGACCCAGAAGAAGATGATGTCGAAGCCGGTCACCAGCACGTCGCCGGGATAGTAGCGCGCCACTTCCGGTGTCTTCGCCGGCCAGCCGAGGGTGGAGAACGGCCACAGCGCGGAGCTGAACCAGGTGTCGAGCACATCGTCGTCGCGGGTGATGGTCTCGGCGCGCCCGTAATGCGCCAGTGCCGCGGCCTGGGCGTCTTCCTCGGTGCGCTCGACGAACACATGCCCGTCCGGTCCGTACCAGGCGGGGATGCGATGCCCCCACCAGAGCTGGCGGCTGATGCACCAGGGCTGGATGTCGCGCATCCAGGCGAAGAAGGTGTTTTCCCACTGCTTGGGTACGAACACGGTCTTGCCGGTTTCCACCGCCTCGATCGCCGGTTTCGCCAGCACCCCGGCGTTGCAGTACCATTGCACCGTCATCAGCGGCTCGATCGGCACGCCGGAGCGGTCGCCGTGCGGTACCTGGTTGGTGTGCGGTTCGATCTTTGCCAGCAGCCCGAGCCGCTCCAGCTCGGCGACGATCGCCTTGCGGGCGGCGAAGCGCTCAACCCCCTCCAACGTCCGCACGAAGCTGGGATCGGCGATCTGGCGGATTTCCGGCCATAGCTGTTCGCCGGTTTCCGGGTCCTTGCTAGCCGGAATGGGTTCTATCTCAGCGCTGTGCAGGTCATCGCGGATTTCCGCCAGCGTCACATGCGCTTGGCGGTCCAGCACCGAGGGCATCGGCAGGTTGTGGCGCTGGCCGACGGCGAAGTCGTTGAAGTCGTGCGCGGGGGTGATCTTCACCGCGCCGGTGCCCTTCTCCGGATCGGCGTAGGTGTCGGCGATGATCGGGATGCGGCGTCCGACCAGCGGCAGGATGGCGTATTTGCCGATCAGCGCGGAGAGTTCCGGGTGGTCCGGATGCACCGCCACGGCGGTGTCGCCCAGCATCGTCTCCGGCCGCGTGGTGGCGACGGTGATGAACCGGCCGGGTTCGCCCTCGATCGGGTAGGCGATGTGCCAGAGACTGCTCTTGACCTCGCGGTTCTCCACTTCGAGGTCGGAGATCGCGGACTGGAATTTCGGGTCCCAGTTCACCAGCCGCTTGTCGCGGTAGATCAGCCCGCGGCCGTTCTCGTCCTTGGTCCGATACAGGGTGACGAACACCTCCCGCACCGCCGTGGACAGACCGTCGTCCATGGTGAAGCGCTCGCGTGGCCAGTCGAGCGAGGCGCCGAGGCGGCGGAGCTGGCGGGTAATGGTGCCGCCGGATTCCGCTTTCCACTGCCAGACCCGTTCCAGGAACCCGGCGCGCCCGAGCGACTGTCGGGTGATACCTTGCTCGGCCAGCAGGCGCTCCACCACCATCTGGGTGGCGATGCCGGCATGATCGGTGCCCGGCTGCCACAGCGTGTCGCGGCCCTGCATGCGCCGCCAGCGGATCAACGTATCCTGGACGGTGAAGGTCAGCGCGTGACCCATGTGCAGGCTGCCGGTGACGTTCGGCGGTGGGATCATGACGGTGAACGGCGCCGCGCTGGAACCAGGATCGGCGGCGAACGCGCCTTCCTGCTCCCAGCCTTCGTAAAGGCGCTGCTCGGTCTCGGCTGGCGTATGGGTCTTGTTCAGCATGTAAGGTGCCCGGGTGGCGTCACGGCGCCGGGACGAGCGCGAGTGCGACTGGCGTGGATGAAGGCATCAACCGGCTGATGCCGGTCGAAAGCGGGCCGACTGATATCAGGCTACATGATCTCAGGACAGGGCGCGGCTGACGACGCGCTCAAGCTCGGCCCGGACCAGTCGCTCGACCAGGGCCTCAAGGTTGGCGTCGAGCCATTGCTTGAGCAACGGGCGCAGCTCCGCGCGCACGATGTCCTCGATTGTCGGACCACCGGTATGAACCTGCATTGATCGCTCCGCTGCGATGTTGCGAACCAGACTGCCGACCGACGAGGCGGCTGCCGCGGCAACTTCCGGGGCCACCAGGGTGCGCGCGGGACCGCTCTCGGGCATCGCGCTCGCCGTCGGCGCGGGCTGTTCGTCCGGCGGCGCAACGCCGTTCGCGGTTTCCATGGGCGGGGAAGCGGGAACATGCACCATCATCGACTGGTTCAGTATAAGTACGTCGTCATCAGATGCGCCGGCCGGCGCGGAGGGCGTCCCGTCGTGGGTTTCCTCCTCGCTCAGAATACGGCGAATGGAGGCCAGGATGTCCTCCATCGACGGGTCGTTCGAAATGGGCTGTGCCGGGTCCTTCGGTGTATCGTTCATGCGTCCAGTGGCTCCACGCCCAGGTGATCGGTAACCGCGAGATTGGCACCGGCGCTCAGCGCCCCGGCTGGTCCACGGCGTGGTCGCCCGTGCCAATCCACTTGTCACGCACCGCATTGTAATACGCAGTTTCGTCGTAAAGTGGCACCGACAGATTAAGATCCCGTGCGGTCAGGCGCCCAATGGCGGAGGCCACGCCATACGATGCGGTGACCACATTTGCGAGGTTTTGCACCAGGGTAACCTGGGATTGCAGCAGCAATTGCTCGGCGTTCAACACATCGAGCGTGGTGCGGCTGCCCACGATCGCCTCGCGCTGGACGCCTTCGAGGGCGATCTGGTTGGCGCGGATCTGCGAGCGCGTGCTGTCCGCCGTGGCCCGCGCGGCTGACAGTGTCTCCCAGGCCTGGATAGCCGACTGCTGAGCGGTGCGCTTGGCGTCGTCGATCAGGCGGTTGGTCTGCTGCTCCGTCTGGCGGGCCTGGCGGATGGTGGCGTATTCCGTGCCGCCCTGATAGAGCGGCACCGATACCGTCGCCACCACCTGGTAGCCATTGGTTTTGTTGTGCGAGCTGCCGGCGTTGTTCTGCTGGAAGGTCTGACCCTGCAATGCGACCTGTGGCATCAGGGCGCTGAACGCGACGTCCACGTTGTCCTTCGATGCGGCGTCGTCGAACATCGCGGCGATAACGCTCGGGTTGTTGGCGATGGCCAGATTCGCCGCGTCAATTTGGGTCTTGATCGGCAGCTTCAGCGGCTGCGGCTCGACCAGATCGTTGCCGGGCAGGTAGCCGACTGCGCGCTGGAACGCCGCGCGCGCGGTTTGCAGATTGCCCGCCGCCGTCTCGCGCTGCGCCGAGGCGCCGGCCAGGGCGGCTTCGGCCTGCGCGACGTCGGTGCGGGTGATCTCGCCGACCCGGAACCGGTCGTTGGTCGCCTGTAGCTGCCGGGTCAGAACCTGTTCGTTGTTGATGTTCAGCGCCAGGATCTGCTGCGACTGGATCACGCCGACATAGGCGGCGATGGTGTCGGAAAAAGCCTGCTGTTCCTGCACGAGCAGGCGTGCGCGCTCGCCCATCACCTGATTCTCGGCATGGGATGTGCTCGCCCTTGTGCGTCCGCCGCGATAGAGCGGCTGGGTTACCGTGGCCTGGGCGGTGGCGATGTCACGGGCGGTGCGCGAATCGTTGTTAATGCCGGACGGGTTTGCGGATGGGAGCCACTGGCGAGCGTAGCCGTCGCCATAGCCGGCGGTTCCGGCGAGCGACACCGTGGGCCGCCAGCCCGACAGCGCCTGGGGCACGGTTTCGTCCGTCGCCCGGAGCTTGGCGCGCTCGGCCTGCAAGGCGGGGTTGTTGGCGTAGGATGCGGCGAACGCCCCTGCCAGGGTATTGGTTCCGTTGGCCGGTGTCGCGGGCGCCGCGGCGGGCTTTGCCGACTGCGTCAGCTTGACGGGCGGCTTGGCAGCCGGCTTGGCGGCTGGCTGGCCGGCCCGCTGGCTGGCTGGCGGCGCGGCTAGCGTCTGCGCCATCGCGGGCGTTGCCGCGAGAGCCGCTCCAAGACCGAGGATCAAACCATGACGTAGACGCATTGCTCGACTTCCCGTTTCTTCAGAAGGCGCGCCCTGTACACGGGCAGGCACGTCCACACACCTGGGACATCCAATCATTTGCCACAGCGTCCCGCCTAACGCCAATGCTTTACCGATCGCCCGGCATCGCCGGGTGCCGGCGCCGCCGGGCAGGATGGTGCGGCGGTGGTCAGAAGACGAAGCTGGGTGCCGGCAGCAGGCCGGGGATCAGCGGCGTCGCGCAATCGAATGCCGGCCGCGCGCGCAGTCCGGCCCCGGTCCGTTCGGCCAGTATGGCCTGGCCGACATTGCCGGTCAGCGTGCGCACGGTGACCAGCCTGCCGGCCGCCTCGCGCAACTGCGCGGCGATGGACGCGGGGATATCGCGCACCGCGCCCTCGATCAGGATGATGTCGTACGGGGCTCCGCCGGCCCAGCCGGCAGACAGCGGCCCGGACACCAGATCGACGTCCGGTGCCTCCGTCGCCAGCGCCCGGCGGGCGAGGGCGAGCAGTTCCGGGACGTCTTCCAGCGCGGTGACATGCACACCGCAGCCGGCGAGCACCGCCGCGCCGTAACCGGCGCCGGCGGCCACCACCAACGCCCGCTCTCCGGCGAGCGGGGCGGCGAGCTGGATCAGCCGCGCGATCACCATCGGCTCGGTCAGCACGCGGCCCTGACCCAGCGGCACGTCCTCGTCGGCATAGGCGAGGGCGGCGGCTGCGGCGGGAACGAAACGCTCGCGCGCGATTCGTCGCATAGCCGCGAGAATTCGCGGGTCCGTCACCTTGTTCGGCCGGATCTGGCTGTCGACCATCCGGTTCCTGGCATCCACGAAATCGAGGAGTGCGGTATCGCTTGGATCGGTCATGTGTGACTCGTGCTCATGAGGTCGAATGATCTTATAGAAGCCACTGCGGCATCACGCCAAGAGACACGCACGGACGATTGCGAAATTCGGGGCGCGCCGGTAGTTTGCACAAATCATGGGCAATTCACGGCACGATTCCAACCATTCTGCCCCGACGTTAACCGCACTGCGGCCGATCGAGCTCAGCAGCTCGGTCAGGATCGCCATGCCGGTGATCCTGGCGCCGATGTCCGGGGTAAGCGATCTGCCGTTCCGCCGTCTGGCGCGAGAGCATGGCGCCGGGCTGGTCGTCTCGGAGATGATCGCCTCCTGGGCGATGATCCGCGAGAACAGCGCCACCCTGCGCATGGCGGAGGTGGACCGCGATGATAGCCGGCCGGGCATCCCGAACGCCGTGCAGCTTGCCGGCTGCGATCCGCAGGCGATGGCCGAGGCGGCGCGTATCGCCGAGGGTCTCGGCGCCGACCTGATCGACATCAATTTCGGCTGCCCGGTGAAGAAGGTGGCGGTCGGCCAGTCCGCGGGGTCCGCGCTGATGCGCGACGAGGGGGCGGCCGGACGCATTCTGCAAGCCACGGCGCGCGCGGTATCGGTGCCGGTGACCATGAAGATGCGCATGGGCTGGGACCATAACAGCCTGAACGCACCCCGGTTGGCGCGAATCGCGGAGGACGCGGGCATCCGTATGCTGACCGTGCATGGCCGTACCCGTCAGCAGTTCTATACCGGGACGGCGGATTGGGGCTTCATCGCGGAGGTGAAGAACGCGGTTTCCATCCCGGTGATCGCCAACGGCGACATCCTGACCGAGGACGACGCGGCGGAGGCGCTGCGCCGCTCGGGTGCCGATGGCGTGATGATCGGCCGTGGCTGCTACGGCCGGCCCTGGTTCGCGGGTCAGGTCGCCCATTTCCTGCGGACCGGCGAACGGCGGGCGGAGCCCACCCTGGCATGGCAGAAGGACATCATGCTCCGGCATTATCAGGCAATGCTGACGCATTTCGGCCGCGAGCCCGGCATGCGGCTCGCGCGCAAGCACATCGCATGGTACTCGCGCGGCCTGCCGGGTTCGGCGGAGTTCCGTGCCACCGTCACCCGGCTGGCGGACATCGATGCGGTGATCGCCCTGATGCATCGTTTCTTCGACCCGCTGATCGACCGGGGCGCGATGCGGGCGGAGCCGACACCGGATGCGGCCGAACAGGCGCAAGCGGCATGAGCAATACCCTGACACGCCGGGTTCTCGCCGTGGTCGGCCGCGACCGCCGACCGTCCGACCGTCGTCCGCCGGACGGCGCGGCGATCCTGGGCGCCATGCCAGTGCCGGTGGTGCTGCTGGACGCGGAGAACCGCTTCCGCTTCGTCAACCACGCCGCGGAGCAGTTTCTCGGCATCTCCGCCCCGCAACTGGCGCAGATGAGCCTGTTCGACCTGCTGCCGGGGGACAATCCGATCTTCCGGCTGATCGACCAGGTGCGTCAGTCCGACGTGACCGTTTCCGACCACGACCTGACGCTGGAAAGCCCGCGGATCAACAAGCCGGGCATCACCGTGCAGGGCTCGCCCATGCCGGAGGAGGAAGGTTCCGTGCTGCTGGTGTTGCAGGATGCCTCCGCCGCCCGCACGCTCGACCGTCAACTCGCGTTCCGTGGGGCGGCGCGCAGCGTCACCGGCATGGCGGCGATTCTGGCGCATGAAGTGAAGAACCCGCTATCCGGGATTCGCGGCGCGGCCCAGCTGCTGGAAGCGAGTGTCGACGAGCCAGACCGCGAACTGGCGGTGCTGATCCGCGACGAGGCCGACCGCATCCGCGATCTGGTCGACCGGATGGAGATCTTCAGCGAGAAGCCGATCGTGCGCGGGGCGGTGAACATCCATCGTGTACTGGAGCACGTCCGCAAGCTGGCGCAGTCGGGCTTCGCTTCCCATATCCGGTTTACCGAGGTCTATGACCCGTCGCTGCCGCCGGTGTGGGGCAATCGTGACCAGCTGGTGCAGGTCGTGCTCAATCTGGTGAAGAATGCTGCCGAGGCGATGGTGGGGCCGGGCATTTCCCACCCCGAAATCATCCTTTCCACCGGGTTCCAGCATGGCGTGCGGATCGCGGTGCCCGGCTCCACCAAGCGGGTCGACCTGCCGCTGATGGTCTCCGTGCGTGACAACGGGCCGGGCATTCCCGACGATCTGCGCCCGCATCTGTTCGATCCGTTCATCAGCACCAAGCCGACCGGAAGCGGCCTCGGGCTCGCGCTGGTGGCCAAGATCGTCGGCGATCATGGCGGGCTGATCGAGGTTGAAAGCCGGCCGGGGCGTACCGAATTCCGCCTGCATCTGCCGGTGTTGCAGGATGAGGAGTCTGATCCGAGTGTTTGATATCATGTATTTCTTTGCTGTCGTTGATGCCGTTTCGCCGGCGCTTGCCCGATGACCCCGCCGACCATCCTGATCGCGGATGACGACCGCTCGATCCGCACCGTGCTGACCCAGGCGCTCGGCCGGTCCGGCTATCAGGTACGCAGCACCGGCACCGCCGCCACCCTGTGGCGATGGGTGGAGGACGGCGAGGGCGATCTGGTCATCACCGACGTGGTCATGCCCGACGAGAACGGGCTCGATCTGATCCCGCGCATCCGCGCCAAGCGCCCGGACCTGCGCGTGATCGTCATGAGCGCCCAGTCCACCCTGGCGACGGCGGTGAAGGCGGCTGAGCGCGGGGCTTTCGAATATCTGCCCAAGCCATTCGATTTGAAAGAACTTCTGGCGGTCGTCGACCGTGCGCTGGCGGCACCGCCGGTTGCCGGCGCGGCAATCGCGGTCGAGCCGGGCGAGGTCGAGGAGCGTCGTCTGCCGCTGATCGGGCGCAGCCCGGCGATGCAGGAAATTTACCGGACCATCGCCCGGCTCACCACCGCGGACCTGACGGTGATGATCAACGGCGAGTCCGGCACCGGCAAGGAACTGGTGGCCCGCGCGTTGCACGATTACGGCAAGCGCCGTGGCGGGCCGTTCATCGCGATCAACATGGCGGCGATCCCGCGCGAACTGATCGAAAGCGAGCTGTTCGGCCACGAGCGCGGCGCCTTCACCGGCGC
>PKWQ01000253.1 GCA_003133265.1 Acetobacteraceae bacterium | reverse complement strand
TCTTTTTCGCGTGCGATCGGACGCGCGGAGGCCGAGAACAGCCTTCGTGGCGATGGATGGGACGGTGTTGACCACACTCCGCTGTCGGTAGCCCTTGTCAGCGCAATTCACGCGCCGCACCCCAAATCATACAAAAACCAGAGTCCGACAGGCTGCTAGACGCCTGGGCGTCAGGCGCTGGGAACAGGCGGCGGCCGGATTTCTGCTTCATACGACTAATCTGCTTCATACGACTAATCTGCTTCCTGCGACCAAGACTCCTGCCCGTGTTCAATGCCGCTTTACGGCAGTCGCTGCAAGCCAGAACGTATCGCAGCCATAGCGGTTCCGACGATGCCGTGGCGTTGTTGCTCGACCGGATCGTGCGGATGCCGGCCACATACACGAGCTATCCCAACGGCGGCCCGGTGTTATCCGCCACGCGCCAGTCGGCGTAATACTGATCAGCCCATCCCGACTTCGGCCAGGAACGGCAGGATCGTTTTGGCGATCAGTTCCGGCGTCTGCACCATCGAGAAATGCCCGGTGTGCAGCACCGTGAAGCGCGCGCCTTTGATCGCCTTGGCCACCGCCTCGGCCGTCTCGGGCGGGCGCAGCAGGTCGCGTACCGCGCCGATCACCAGCGTCGGGCAGGCGATGGCCGGGAAGTCGGCAGTGTAATCCAGCCCCGGCAGCATGCGGTAGATGGCGGCGAAGCTGGCGGGATCGCTGGTCAGCCAGCGCGCCCGGTGCGTGGCGAAGCGCGCGGCATCGGTGCGCAGATCCTGCGGGTACGAGGCGGCCAGCGAGGCCTCCACCAGGCCGGCCAGCCCCTCGCGCTCCATTCGGTCGGCATGGACGAACATCTGCGCGTGCCGCTCGGGCGGGGTGTAGGTCACCGGGCTCATCGGGATCAGCGCGCCGATACGGTCGGGATGGCGGGAAGCGAAACGGATCGCGATCCCCGCGCCGACGGCGCAGCCCACGACCGCGACCTTGTCGGTGATCGACAGCGCATCCAGCAACGCACGCACATCCTCGGCCAGCGCATCCATGTCGGCGATGCCGCGCAACTTGGCGGACATGCCGAAGCCGCGCCAATCCAGCCGCAGCACGCGATGGCTGGGGGTCAGCAGCGGCAGCATCGCGTCCCAGCTGTTCAGCGAGCCGCCCATTTCGTGCAGCAGCACGATTGTGCGCCGGGCTTCGCCCGCCAGATCGTAGCGCAAGCTGGTGCCGTTGACCTCGATCCAGTCCATCGTATTTCCCCCTTTTCGGCGTTGGCGGATGGTATCGGTGGGATCGATGGCGGACAATGGGCATGATCGATAAGTTGACATTCCTGATCGCGCTTGCCCGGGACCAGCATTTCGGCCGGGCGGCGGAATCCTGCGGCGTCACCCAGCCCACCTTGTCGGCGGGGCTGAAGCCGCTGGAGGGCGCGCTCGGCGTGCTGCGGGTGCATCGCGGTTCGCGGTTTCATGGCCTGACCCCGGAAGGCCAGCGCGTGCTGGACTGGGCGCGGCGGATCGTCGGCGACAGCCGGGCGATGCGCGAGGAGATCCGCGCGCTCCGGCATGGTCTCGCCGGGCATCTGCGCATCGCCGCGATCCCGACCGCGCTGCCGATCGTGGCCGAGCTGACCACGCCGTTCCGCCACCGTCATCCGGAGGTGGAGTTCACCGTTCTCTCGCGGGCCTCGATCGACATCCTGACCCAGCTGGAAAATGCCGACATCGATGCCGGCCCGACCTATGTCGACAACGAGCCGCTGGGCCGGGCGCGGGCGATCCCGCTGTATCAGGAGCGCTACCGGCTGCTGACCTCGGCCGACAGCCCGCTGGGCGAGCGGACGCAGGTAAGCTGGGCCGAGGTGGGCGCCATCCCACTGTGCCTGCTGACGCCGGACATGCAGAACCGCCGCATCATCGACCGTCGCCTGCGCGCGGCTGGGGTGGAACCGCGGCCGGCGATGCAATCCAACTCGGTGATCGTGCTGTTCAGCCATATCCGCACCGGGCGCTGGGCCAGCGTGATGCCCTCGGTGCTGGCGGACTCGCTGGGGCTGACGGCGCCGATCCGCTCGATCTCGATCGCCGATACCGATCCGCCGCTCGTCGTCGGCCTGGTCTACCCGCAGCGCGAGCCGCTGGCGCCGATGACCGCGGCGCTGGTGACCGAGGCGCGGCGCCTGAGCGTGGCATGGGCGGCCGAACGATAGATTTGTTCTATCGTAGCATGTTGCTATTGGCTTGAAATTCCCCGCCGATGGCCTTTGATGAGCATAGAGTACGGGATCAGCCGGGGGAAATGGTGGCGGATTTTGAGCCATGGAGCAGGGACCGAGGTGCGGAAATCATCGCCGCGCATGCGGTGGGCGAGGGCGCCGGGTTGCCCGTTCTCCATGCGTTGCAGGCGGTCTTCGGCCACATTCCCGACGAGGCGGTGCCGATTGTCGCGGAAACGCTGAACCGGACCCGGGCCGAGATCCAGGGGATTGTCAGTTTCTATCACGACTTCCGCCGCCATCCGCCGGGCCGGCACATTTTGCGGCTGTGCCAGGCCGAGGCGTGTCAGTCCGTCGGCAGCGAGGCGGTGGCGGAAGGGGTGAAGGCGAGGCTGGGCGTGGCTTGGCACGGCACCACGGCGGACGGCAAGGTGACGTTGGAGCCGGTCTATTGCCTCGGCCTCTGCGCCTGTGGGCCGGCGGCGATGCTGGACGGACGGCCGCTCGGGCGGGTCGACGCGGCGCGGATCGATGCCGCGCTGGATGAGGCGTCATGACGGCACGTGTGTTCATCCCGCGTGACGCCGCCGCGCTGGCGCTCGGCGCCGACGCGGTGGCGGCGGCGCTGGCTGCCGCGACGCCGTCGGTGCAGATCGTCCGCACCGGCTCGCGCGGGCTGTTCTGGCTCGAGCCGATGATCGAGGTGGCAACGCCGGAAGGGCGCATCGCCTACGGCCCGGTGAGCGTGGCCGATGTGCCGGGGCTGCTGGCGGCGGGATTGCTGACCGGCGGGGCGCACCCGCTGCGGCTGGGGCGGCCGGAGGAACTGCCGTTCCTGCAGCGCCAGACCCGTCTGACCTTCGCGCGCTGCGGCATCGTCGATCCGCTGTCCTTTGCCGACTACCGCGCGCATGGCGGCATGGCGGGTCTGGCCCGTGCCCTGGAAATCGGCCCGGCGGGGACGATCGAGGCAGTGGTGCAGTCCGGCCTGCGCGGCCGTGGCGGGGCCGGGTTCCCCACCGGGCTGAAGTGGCGGGCGGTGGCCGAGGCGCCGGGTGCGCGGAAGTTCGTCGTCTGCAACGCCGACGAGGGCGATTCCGGCACCTTCGCCGACCGTATGCTGATGGAGGGCGATCCGTTCGCGCTGATCGAGGGCATGGTGATCGCCGGCATCTCCGTCGGCGCGACACGCGGCTATGTCTATATCCGCTCCGAATATCCGCACGCGATCGCGACGTTCGGGCAGGCGCTGGTGATCGCGCGGCGCGAGGGGCTGCTGGGCGCTGTCCCTGCATTCGACATCGAGATTCGCGTCGGCGCTGGCGCCTATGTCTGCGGCGAGGAGACCGCGCTGCTGGACAGCATCGAGGGCAAGCGCGGCATGGTGCGCGCCAAGCCGCCGCTGCCGGCGCATCACGGGCTGTTCGGCGAGCCGACCGTGGTGAACAACGTGCTCTCGCTGGCCAGCGTGCCGGTGATCCTGGCCGAGGGCGCGGCTGCCTACCGCGATGTCGGCATCGGGCGCTCGCGCGGCACGATGCCGATCCAGCTTGCCGGCAACATCCGCCACGGCGGGCTGTACGAGGTGGCGTTCGGCGTCACGCTCGGCGAACTGGTGAACCAGATCGGCGGCGGCACCCGCAGCGGCCGGCCGGTGCGCGCGGTGCAGGTCGGCGGCCCGCTCGGCACCTATTTCCCGCCTTCGTTGTTCGACACGCCATTCGACTACGAGGCCTTCGCCGCGCGCGACGGGCTGATCGGCCACGGCGGCGTGGTGGTGTTCGATGACAGCGTGGACATGGCGCGCCAAGCCCGTTTTGCGATGGAGTTCTGCGCCATCGAATCCTGCGGCAAATGCACGCCGTGCCGCATCGGCTCGACGCGCGGCGTGGAGGTGATGGACCGCATCATCGCCGGCCAGCAGGTGGAAGCGAACGTCGCCCTGCTGCGCGATCTCTGCGAGACATTGAAGTTCGGTTCCTTGTGCGCGCTCGGCGGCTTCACCCCATATCCGGTGATGAGCGCGCTGACGCACTTCCCCGAGGATTTCCAGCCTCCCGCTCGGCGCGCGGCGGAATAGGGAGACAGACGATGTCGCTCGTGCGGGAAACCGATTACGGCACGCCGCCGAGCAAGGCGGCGGAACTGGTGACGCTGACGATCGACGGCCACGAGGTAACGGTGCCGGCCGGCACCTCGATCATGCGGGCATCGATGGAAGCCGGCATCAAGCTGCCGAAGCTGTGCGCCACCGACATGCTGGACGCGTTCGGATCGTGCCGGCTGTGTCTGGTGGAGATCGAGGGGCGCAATGGCACGCCGGCGTCCTGCACCACGCCGGTCGCGCCGGGGATGCGGGTCGCCACCCAGACCGAGCGGCTGGCGCGGCTGCGGCGCGGGGTGATGGAGCTGTATATCTCCGACCATCCGCTGGACTGCCTGACCTGTAGCGCCAACGGCAATTGCGAATTGCAGACGGCGGCCGGCGAAGTGGGTCTGCGGGAGGTCCGCTACGGCTATGACGGCGCCAACCACCTGGACGCCGCGAAGGATGTGTCCAACCCGTATTTCCAGTTCGATCCGGCGAAATGCATCGTCTGCTCGCGCTGCGTGCGCGCCTGCGAGGAAACCCAAGGTACGTTCGCGCTGACAATCTCGGGGCGCGGATTCGATTCGCGCGTATCGGCCGGCAAGGATCAGGCTTTCATGGAATCGGAATGTGTTTCGTGCGGCGCCTGTGTCGACGCCTGTCCGACCGCCACACTGACCGAGAAAACCGTCATCATGATGGGCCAGGCTGAACACAGCAAGATCACGACTTGCGCGTATTGCGGCGTCGGCTGCTCGTTCAACGCAGAGATGAAGGGCAATGAGGTGGTGCGCATGGTGCCGAACAAGGACGGCCACGCGAATCACGGTCATTCCTGCGTCAAGGGCCGTTTTGCCTGGGGCTACGCGACGCATAAGGACCGCATGCTAAAGCCGATGATCCGGGCCAAAATCACCGAGCCGTGGCGCGAAGTGTCGTGGGACGAAGCGGTCAATTACGCCGCATCGGAATTCCGCCGCATTCAGGCAAAATTCGGTAAGGATTCGATCGGCGGCATTACATCATCGCGCTGCACCAATGAGGAGACCTACCTGGTGCAAAAGCTGGTGCGCGCTGCGTTCGGAAACAACAACGTCGATACCTGCG
>PKWQ01000297.1 GCA_003133265.1 Acetobacteraceae bacterium | reverse complement strand
AACTGTTCAAGGACCGCAACTTTACCGCCGGGCTGGCGATGATGTTCGCCGTCGGCGTGGTGCTGGTGGCCACCTCGGCGTTGTTGGCGCCGTGGTTGCAGACCCTGGCGGACTATCCGGTGGCGATGGCGGGGCTCGTGCTGTCGCCACGCGGCATCGGCACCATGGCCTCGATGCTGCTGGGCGGGCGGTTGATCGCGCGCGTCGATCCGCGGCTGATGATCGGGATCGGCCTCGTGCTTCTGTGCGTATCGTTGAACATGATGACGGGCTGGAACCCCGGTGTGGCGCAGCAGGAGATCGTGCTCGCCATCCTGCTCCAGGGTTTCGGGCTCGGGCTGGTCTTCGTGCCGATGCAGGTGGTGACCTTCGCCACCCTGCCGGCGCATCTGCGCAATGACGGCACGGCGCTGCTGAGCCTGTTCCGCAATGTCGGCAGCGCCGTCGGCGTGGCGGTGACCTCGGCCGCGCTGGCGCGCAACGTCCAGGTGCTGCACAGCCAGATCGCCGAATCCGCCACCCCGTTCAACCGCGCCATGCAGGCGCAGAAGCTGCTCGATCCCGCTACCCGGCACGGGCTGGCGCTGCTCGATCAGATCGTCAATCAGCAGGCGCTGATCATCGCCTATATCGACGACTACAAGCTGATGATCCTGTCATCGCTGCCGGCATTGCTGCTGCTGTTCCTGATGCGCGGGCCCCGCCGCACCGGCAAGCCGCCGGCCCAGGACGCGCACGCCTTGCTGGACTGAACGGCCGCGGGGCCAGTTCAGCCGCTGCTGGCGACGGTGACCGCGCTACTGGCCGGCGCCAGCGCCGCGTAGGCCTGCAACGCCTTGGCCATATCGTTCGCCAATGCGCCACCGGCGCTGGCGGACGATGCCGTGGGCGGCGAGCCGGCCTGAGTGCTTCCGGACGGCTGGGTGCCGCTGGAGTCGGCGAGCCCGGTTGCCGCCGGGGATTGGCTGTCGTCCTGGTGGTGGCGGTGGTGCGGCCGTTCCGCCGCCGGGGTTGCCCGGCCGGCGGCCCCACCAGCCGACCCCGTGGTGGCCGAAGCGGTTTGCGTCCCGGTTCCTTGCAGCTGGACCAGAAAGCCCTGCATCTGCGTCGCCAGCGACTGCAGGCCGGAGCCGAGACTTGTCGTTCCCGCCGTCTGGGCGGCACTCGCCAGGGCGAACGGGGACGATGCCGTGGCGGATGCCGCGCCGCTGGCCGGCAATTGTGCCGGGATGCCCGGCGTGGTCGGGAAGGCGATGTTCATCGCGGAGGTCTCCTGTCGTGCGGGTCCAGCGATGCATGCCGCGTGCCAGCGGGATCGGGCGGCATCAGCGGGGTCCTCGCGGCAAACGGCGGCAGGTTCTGCCGGGCGGCGGCAATCCGTGCCCGGCTACAACGATCCGGGTGCCGCCCAGGCGAAGGTCAGCTCGTGCTTGTTGTGGAACAGATGCATCACCCGTCCGCCCGGGATGGCGGCGAATGCCTCCGCCGTGGCGTGGTCGGTCTCGCCCTGGAACTTGACGGTGCAGACGATCCGCCGCGCCGCGCCGGCCTCGATCCAGCGGCGCACCAGCGCCAGCAGCCGGTCCGGGTAGGCGATCACGTCGCTGAACAGCCAGTCCACCGGCTCGGGTGCCAGGGCATCGGGCGCCAGGGCGAAGGCGCTCTCCTGGCGCATCGTCACGTTTGCCCGTGCCGCCACCGCCGGATCGAGCGGCGCCTTGTCCACCGCGATGACGCTGGCCCCCAGTTCCGCCAGCGCCCAGGTCCAGCCGCCCGGCGCGGCGCCGAGATCGACGCAGGTTTCGCCGGGGCCGGGAAACCAGCCGAGCCGGGTGCAGGCTTCCCATAGCTTGAGATAGGCCCGGCTCGGCGGCCCGATCCGATCTTCCACAAAGTGGCACTCGCCATTGACGAACGGGCTGCTCTTGGCCGGGCTGGCCAGCAGCCGATCCGGCGCGAGCAGCGTCCAGGCGCCGAGATGCGCGGCGGGCGCGGGTTCGGGGAACACCAGCGGGCGGGCCTTGACCGGCGGCAGGCGCTCGGCGATCAGCGCGGCGCGGCGGAAATGTGCCGCCTGATAGCCGGCCCAGTTGCGCTGGATGGCCCGCAGCGCATCGGCCGCCTGCTTGACCGACGCCACCGCGATCTCGGCAGGCTGGGTCCAGATATCCAGCGCCCAGGCGGCATCCACCGGCAGATCAGGCGACAGCGCGAGCCGCCCGTGCCAGCCATCGACCGCCACGCCACGGCGCGACAGTTCCTCGGCCAGCACCGGCTCGAAGCCTTCGGCGGCAAGATAGGCGCCGCGTATCCCGCTCATGCCCATACGCTCCATCATGCGATCACAGCCGGCGGTCACTCTACCGCGCCCAGATCGCGGACGCCCCGAGGAGCAGCCAGCCCGCCATCAACAGCGTTCCGCCGGTGGGGGCGATCATCGGCAGGCGAAAGCCGCCGAACACATGCAAATAGACCCCGGCGCAGAACAGCGCGATCCCGACCGCGAACGCGGCCCCGGCGCAGTGCGCCAGCCACCCGCCGCGCGCCGCCCAGACGCCGGTCAGCACCAGTGCCAGCGCGTGCCAACCCTGCATCTGCACCGTGTTGCGCACGGCTTCCAGGGCGGCAGGGTCGATCGGCGCGTGCGCCGCCACCGCGGCCATCGCCACCGCCGAAAATCCAACCAGCGCGCCGAGAACGATCCAGAGCCTGTCCATGCGGATCAGCCTACGCGACGTGTCCCTGTTCCGCCATGCGCCGCCCGCCTATACAATGACCCTCATGCCCCGTGGCGACCTGTTTCCCGAGATCGGACCGTTCGAGACCGGCTACCTGCCGTTGTCCGGCGGGCACGTGATGTACTGGGAGCAGGTCGGCAATCCGAACGGCCGCCCGGTGCTGTTCCTGCATGGCGGGCCCGGCGCCGGGGCCGGCGCGGTGCATCGGCGGTTCTTCGATCCCGGCTTCTGGCGCGTGGTGATCTTCGATCAGCGCGGCGCCGGACGGTCACGCCCGCTCGGCAGCCTGGCGCGGAACACCACGCCCGATCTGGTCGAGGACATCGAGACCCTGCGCCACCATCTCGCGATCGACCGCTGGCTACTGTTCGGCGGATCGTGGGGCTCGACGCTGGCGCTGGCCTACGCCCAGGCGCATCCGACGCGGATCGTCGGCGCCGTGCTGCGCGGCATCTTCCTGGGCCGCCAGCAGGAGGTCGAGTGGTTTCTGTACGGCACCGCCGCGATCTTTCCCGATGCCCACGCCGCCTTCGCCGGCTTCCTGCCGGAAGCGGAACGTGGCGACCTCCTCGGCAATTATCTCCGCCGGCTCATCGACCCCGACCCGGCGGTGCATGGCCCCGCCGCGCGCGCCTGGTCGGTCTATGAAGGGTCTTGCAGCACCCTGCTGCCCAGCCCCGAGACCGTCGCGTCGTTCGCCCAGGACCGCACCGCGCTGGGCCTGGCGCGGATCGAGGCGTATTACTTCGCCCACGACCTGTTCCTGCCGCCCGGCGGGCTGCTCGCCCATATGGATCAGATCGCGCATATTCCGGCGGAGATCGTGCAGGGCCGCTACGACATGGTCTGCCCGGCCCGTACCGCCTTCGATCTTGCCGCCGCGTGGCCGGCGGCGCGGCTGTCGGTGGTGCCGGATGCCGGGCATTCGGCGCTGGAACCGGGGATCCGCCGTGCCCTGATCACCGCCGTCGAGCGGTTCCGCAACGGGCGGTAAGCAACAAGTCCAGGAGGGTTCGCATGAAGGTGGCGGTGATCGGTCTGGGCTCGATGGGGCTGGGTGCGGCGCTCAATCTGGTGAAGCACGGCCATGCGGTCACCGGCTGCGAACTGCGCGAGGTGGCGCGCGCCGAATTGCTCGCCGCCGGCGGCGAGGCGGTGGCGAGCCCGGACGCGCTGCCCGCCGACCTGGAAGCGGTCGTGGTCTTCGTGGTCAACGCGGCACAGACCGAGGACGTGCTGTTCGGCGCCGCCGGCTGCGCCGCCCGCCTGCCGCCGGGCGCGGTTGTCCTGGTCTGCACCACCGTCGCACCGGAAGCGGCGCGCGCGCTGGACGCGCGGATCGCCGCCGCCGGGCTGCTGATGCTGGACGCGCCGGTTTCCGGCGGCGCGGTGGGCGCGCGGGGCGGCACGATGACGGTGATGGCGTCGGGGTCGGAAGCCGCGTTCGCCAAGGCCGGTCCGGTCCTGGAAGCGATCGCCAGCAAGGTCTGGCGGCTGGGCGATCAGGCCGGCATCGGCAGCACGGTGAAGATGGTGAACCAGTTGCTGGCCGGCGTGCATATCGCCACCGCCGCCGAGGCGCTGGCCCTCGGCATCCGCGCCGGCGCCGATCCGAAGACGCTGTTCGAGGTGATCTCCACCTCCGCCGGCAGTTCCTGGATGTGGCAGAACCGAGTGCCGCACATCCTGGCGGGCGACGACACGCCGCTGTCGGCGGTGAACATCTTCGTCAAGGATCTGGGCATCGTGCTGGATCAGGCGCGCGCGCTGACCTTTCCGCTGCCGATGGCCTCCGCCGCGCACCAACTGTTCCTGAGTGCCGCCGCCGCCGGGCATGGCGGACGCGACGACGCGTTCGTGATCCGGGTCTGGCAGGCGCTGACCGGCATCAAGCTGCCCGGTGAGGACACATGATCGCCCCCACCCTGCATCACGCCCCCGCCCTGCATCACGCCCTGACCCTGCATCACGACGGCGCGTCCCACCATGCCACGGTGGCGATCACCGCGCTGGTGATCGCCGGCTGGACCGGGCGCGATGCGGCCAAGGTGGCCGAACATATCGAGGAGCTTGCCGCCATCGGGGTGAAGCCGCCGGCGAACGTGC
>PKWQ01000014.1 GCA_003133265.1 Acetobacteraceae bacterium | reverse complement strand
CAATCTGTTCGCCGCCGTTCGCCTGCAACCGATGAATCTCGGAGACACGTTTGGCCAGGGCGAGCGATGTGAATAGGAAGGCCGAAAATACGAATAGCCAAGGCTTCAAAGGAGCCTGCACCAGGACGGCGCCCAGCCATAGTCGCAAGGTGAACAAACCTCCGATCATCAGCACGTCCATGATCGGCAAGCGCTTGAGGCTCAGAGAATAGGCCAGGGTGCCGATGAGATAGACCATCACGCATGCCAGGGCGGCGACGCCGCCCGCGGCCCAGGCAAGGGCCGCGCCGGCCACAATCCCAAAGGGCGCTGCCATCATGGCATGGGCGATCGGCAATGCGCCCGAGGCCAACGGCCGATTATTCTTTGACCAGTGCGCGCGGTCGTCCTCCAGGTCGAACATGTCGTTGACGAGATAGGTGGATGAAGACAGCAGGCCGATGGCGAGGAAACCCAGAGTGGCGGCTATCCAAGAGGACGGCTCACCCGCGTGCCCGGCAAGAAACATCGGCACGAACACCAGGGCGTTCTTCGCCCATTGATGGATGCGCCCTGCGCGCAGCCAGCATCCCAGGGTAGGACCCTGGCGCCTCAGGCTCGCCGCCAAGGGAACCGCCCGACCCGCCGCTGCCTCCAGGCGGCGCGAACGGCCAGCAAAAACGCCTCCGGACGCCGCGCGCCATACCGCCAGGTCGGCCCGGGAATCGCCGACATAGCAGAAGCCGTCGGGAAAGCGGGCGGCCAGGCTCCCGGCCTTGGCCCCCGCCTTGAGGTTGCGCTGTCCGTCGGACGCCATCACATCGCGGACAAACCCAAGGCGCGCGGCCACCTGCCGGGCCAGGGATGCATCCGCGGCGGTGGCGATATAGACGGGGCAGCCTTCCGCGTGGCGCCGGGCGGCGTAGTCGACGACCGCTTCGTTGAGCGGCAAAAGATCGACCCTCAACGCCGACCGCTCGGCCACCTGCCGCTTGAGCACCGCCCGGCCCTGCAGCAGCCACCATGCCGCCAACAGAAGGCAGGCCGGCTGCCGTTTCACGGCGTCCAGGAAACTCTCCAGGAAGAGGTCCGTTTTCAGCACCGTCCCGTCGAGATCCAGGATCAGGGGCGTACAGTCGACGGGCGGCCGGTTCGCAGCAAGAAGGTTCATTTCGCGAGGACCTTCAGGCCGTTCAGGACAACGCATCCGCCGGCGCTGGCGGCACCCGGAAAGCTGGTGCGGAACTCCATCAATGCCCCGTCCGCCAGCGACCGATCCACGGCGAAGCCGACGCGGCTCAACTGGGGACCGCGCACCACAAGCGTCTGCTGCGCGAGTTTCTTGAAATTGTTGGCCGAGGTGACGACATCAACCAGCACCTTCCCGCCGGAGCACCCGGGGGTGGTGGCGAAGCTGAACTCTGCCTCATAGGCTCCCGGCGCCAAGGGCAGGTAGGGACCGAAAACGATCTGGCCGGGGTGCAGCCGGAATCCGCAACCGGCGATCTTGTCGGCGCCGCCTGTGCGCAGCGCGCAACTGACATCGCGCGCCGGCGCAGCCCCGGCGGCGACGCCGGTGGCTGTAAGCGCGTTGGCGTCCACCCTGCCGTCGCGCAGGATGACGGTCCTCAGCGGCCGAGGAGGCTGCTCGCCACAGGCCGCGAGCGAAGCGCAGGCCAGCACCGACAGCAGGTAGGGAAGAATCCGAGCCATGATCACCGCTCCCCGGGAAGCGGGATAACGGTCAGCCGGCTCACCCGCACGCAACGGTCGCCCGCTACGCCCGTGATCTGTGCGGTGGTCATGGTCTGCGGGTCGCGCAAGGCCACGTCCAATTGAACCGTGACATGCCCGCCGAGACGGAAGCCCGCACTCACAGGCTGGCCTTGTCGGCCGGCGACCTGAACGGCCACCCGGCCGTCAGCGCAGGCGCCGGCCGGCTCGAACGCAAACTGGAACCGGTAGGCGCCGCGCGTCAGCGAGATCGGCGCCGACAGCTTCTCTTCCTCGCCCACCGCCGGAGAACAGGCAGCCGATGGCCCAGCCCTCGGGCTGTCGGACGTCAATTTGCACGTGAGGTCGCTGAAGCCGGACATTGCTGGCTGTTGGTCCCACAGCGCCTGCAGCGGCTGCTTGATGCGCAGGGCTGACATGGACTGATCGACGAGCAAGGGATATCGGAACATCGTCGGACCAGGCTGGAAATAGGCATAGATCAGCGGCAATCCGCCATAGATCAGAGCCGCGACAATTGACACGCCAGCCGCGACAGGACCGGCGCAACCTCCGCGCGTCGCCGTCTGGACCGGCGCCTGGCCGACGCGCCGCTGGGCCGCCAGAAGAAAGAGAAAGCCCGCGGTCAAATCCGCCATGACAAGCAACCTGGACAGGTCCCAGGCCACCAAAAGGGCCAGCACCGGAAACAGACCCGCCGCCACCTGCAGCACGTTGGTTCGGTTGGGCCGGCTGCGCCAGAACAGCAACCCCGCGCTGGCGGCGAAGGCGGGAAGCAGGAAGAACAGGCCGTTGAAGACGGTGAAGCCCGGGTTGCGGAACAGCAGTTCGAGCATCTGGTTGATCGACTGGCCCATGGACTGGGTGAAGGTCACCGTCGCCAGGATATGCTTGACCTCGGCGGACAGGGGCATGCGGGCGATCTGCGCCAGGGAGGCGGCGGGACTGGATGCGAAGGTCACCAACCCGGCGCTCACCAGGCCGATCGCGCCCAACAACGCAAACGTGCGCGCGGGCGGCCCCGGAAAGACATGATCTATCGGAAGAAGCTCCTCCTGCGCCCAGCTATGCTCCTCCGGTAGCCCGGCGGCCAAAACAAAGGGGACGAGAAAGACGAAATACTCATGGATGAAGGTGCCGGCAACGATCAAAACGCCAGTTTCGACAACCCGTCCCGACCAGAACAACAGAGCCGCCGCCACCGCGATCACGATCACAAGCGCGTCGAGATAGCCGACGTTGTAGGTCAAGGTGGGCCACACCTGCGCGGCGAAGACCCAGGTCGCGAAGCCGAAAAACGTTAGAAGATTTACACGCGTGACCCGCGCGGCCGTCTTGGCCGCCAACAGGGCCGACGTCATGACCACCGCTCCGATCGAAATCAGGTGAATCGTCAGGACGGGCTTCGTCAATCCGTCGATCGGACGTCGCCCAAAGATCATCTGAAAGAGTTGGCCGGCGAGTCCGCGCCGGACAAAGCCGTCATGATAGTCGATGAACCAATAGGGCAGGCCCCAGCCTTGCACTCCAGACCAGAAACCCTTCCAACAATTGGCGGCAAGCACGCTCGAAAGCGTCACGAACCAGAATAAAGAAGCCCAAAAAACCCGCGGCCGCAGGTCAAGCTTTACTGTCACGCCAATTTACCCTCGTTTTGGCTGCCATCTAACCCTGAGACGACCACACAGCTGCGCGCCGTCAGTCCGCGCCAACATCCTCGATGCGATGAATTTCCCCTCGTGATTGAGTGAAGGCACAATCCAAGTCAGCCATCCACTCATTTTTCTAGGGCGACGGCTCCTGGCCTACGTCGGCCGCTCGGGCTTCAGATAGTCCACCGCGGAGACGCGTTCCGCCGTCGGCTCCATCAGGCCGAGCAGCCGGTTCTGTTCCTCGTCCCGGGTGTTTTCACCCATGGTCCCGAGCAGAGCGACAGTGTCACCCGGCTTCAGCGTGTTGATCGCTCGCTCACGCCAACCCACGCTGAAGCCGGGTGACACTGTCGCTCTGCT
>PKWQ01000247.1 GCA_003133265.1 Acetobacteraceae bacterium | reverse complement strand
CGATATGCATCCGGCGTGTCCTCGCCTGCTCAGTCTGCCGCCGCGCGGCGGTCGTTGCCAATCCTGCTCACAACAGCACCAGATCGTCCCGATGGATGATCTCGTCGCGTCCGTGCCAGCCGAGGATCGCCTCGATCTCGTCGGAGCGGTGGCCGGCGATCTTCTGCGCGTCGGTGCTGGCATAGGCCGACAGCCCGCGCGCCAGCTTGCCGCCGTCCGGTCCCAGCACGATCACCGGGTCGCCGCGCTCGAACTGCCCGTCCACCTGCCGCACCCCGGCCGGCAGCAACGAGCGGCCGCCGGCGAGCGCCCGGGCCGCGCCTGCATCCACGGTCAGCGTCCCGAGCGGGGCCAACGAGCCGGCGATCCAGCGCTTGCGGGCGGAGCGTCCCTCCGGCGCCGGCAGGAACCAGGTGCAGCGCCCCCCCTGTTCCAGCGCCGACAGCGGCCGATCGACATGTCCCACCGCGATCGCCATGGCGCAGCCGGCCTGGGTGGCGATCCGCGCGGCCACCAGCTTGGTGCGCATCCCGCCCGAGGAATAGCCGGGCGGCGGCTCGCCCCCCATCGCCTCGATCTCCGGCGTGATCGCCGCCACCTCCGGGATATGCGCCGCCGTGGGGTTGTGCCGTGGATCGGCGGTGTAGAGCCCGTCGATGTCGGACAGCAGGATCAGCTGGTCCGCCTGCACCATCTCGGCCACGCGCGCCGCCAGCCGGTCGTTGTCGCCGAAGCGGATCTCCGAGGTGGCGACCGAATCGTTCTCGTTGATGACGGGGATGCAGCCGAGGCCGAGCAGCGTGGTCAGCGTCGCGCGCGCGTTCAGGTAGCGGCGCCGGTCCTCGGTGTCTTCCAGGGTCAGCAGCAATTGCGCGGCGGTCAGGTTCCGCGCCGACAGCGCGGTGCTCCATGCCTGCGCCAGCCTGATCTGCCCGACGGCGGCGGCGGCCTGCTTCTCTTCCAGCTTTAGCCGCTTGCGGGTCAGGCCCAGCGCCCGGCGGGCGAGCGCGATGGCGCCGGAGGAGACCACGATCACGTCCACCCCGCGCGCGCGCAGCGCGGCGATGTCGGCGGCGATGCCGTCCAGCCAGGCGGTGCGCGGCTCGGTCCCATCCACCACCAGCGCGCTGCCGATCTTCACCACCACGCGATGGGCCGAGGCGAGCGAGGGGGGAGGGCGCCGGATCACGCCGCTTGCTCCTGTCGCCTCGCGGTCACCATGTCCTGCAGTGCCCGCAGCACCTCCGGCACGCCCTGGCCGGTGACGCCCGACATCAGCATGACCGGCCGGCCGGATGCCTTGGCCAGCGCCGCGCGGCGCGACGATGCCTCGCGCGGGGTCATGGCATCGCACTTGTTCAGCCCGATCAGTTCCTGCTTGTCCGCCAGTCCCCCGCCATAGGCGGCGAGTTCGCCGCGCACCGTCCGCCACTGGCGCACCACGTCGCCGGCCGCGCCATCCACCAGATGCAGCAGGGCGGCGCAGCGCTCGACATGGCCCAGGAAGCGGTCGCCCAGCCCGGCGCCCTCGTGCGCGCCCTCGATCAGGCCGGGGATGTCGGCGATGACGAACTCCTCCGCCGTCGACAGGCGTACCACCCCGAGTTGCGGATGCAGGGTGGTGAACGGATAGTCCGCGATCTTCGGCCGCGCGGCGGAGCTGGCGGCGAGGAAGGTCGATTTGCCGGCGTTCGGCAGCCCGACCAGCCCGATATCGGCGATCAGCTTCAGCCGCAGCCACACCCAGCGCTCCGCGCCCGGCCAGCCCTTGTCGGCCCGGCGCGGCGCGCGGTTGGTGGAGGTCTTGAAATGCGCGTTGCCGTGCCCGCCGTCGCCACCGCGCAGCAGGGTGATGCGCTTGCCCGGCGTGTCGAGGTCGGCGAGCAGCGTTTCCTGATCGTCGGCCATGATCTGGGTGCCGATCGGGACCTTGATCACCACGTCCGGCGCGCCGGCGCCGGTGCGGTCCGCGCCGGAGCCGTTGCCGCCCTTGCGGGCACGGAAATGCTGCGTGTAGCGGAAATCGATCAGCGTGTTCAGGTTCGCCACCGCCTCGAACACGATGTCGCCGCCGTTGCCGCCGTTGCCGCCGTCCGGGCCGCCGAATTCAATGAACCGCTCGCGCCGGAAGGCGATGATGCCATCGCCGCCGTCGCCGGATTTGAGGTAGATTTTCGCCTGATCGAGGAATTTCATGGGGTATTTCTAAACGAAAACGGGGGTCGGCTGGTGCCGACCCCCGTCGAAGGATACGCGTGAGGGTGCGGCGCCTTATTCGGCGGCGACTGCCTCCGGCTGCTCCAGGGGTTTCACCGAGACATGGACGCGGCCCTCGGACTTGGTGTGGAACTCCACATTGCCGTCGACGAGGGCGAAGATCGTGTGGTCGCGCCCGAGACCGACATTGGTGCCGGGCTTCCAGCGGGTGCCGCGCTGGCGCAGGATGATGTTGCCGGCGATGACCGTCTCGCCGCCGTACTTCTTGATGCCGAGGCGGCGGCCTTCGGTATCGCGGCCGTTGCGGGATGAACCGCCAGCTTTCTTATGTGCCATATCGGTGTCTCCCTATCTCAGGCGGCGTTGATCTCGGCGACCCGCAGCACGGTGACGTGCTGGCGGTGGCCGTTGCGGCGACGGCTGTTCTGCCGGCGGCGCTTCTTGAAGATGATGACCGTATCCAGCCGGTCCTGCGCGATCACGGTCGCGGTGACGGTGGCGCCGGCCACGTTGGGGGCGCCCAGCGTGAGACTGCCCTCGCCACCCACGGCCAGTACATCGGTGAAGGTGATGGTCGAGCCTGGCTCGGCCTCCAGCTTCTCCACCTTCAGCACGGCATTCGGTGTGACGCGGTATTGCTTTCCGCCGGTGCGGATCACTGCGAACATCGCTTCGACTTCCTGTAGTTCGGCTCGGACCTGCTAGCGTTACCGGACCTGCCGAACCAAAACAGACCCAAACCAGAGCGGACAACCCAAACACCCCCAGGCCACCGAGGTAGCCCGGCGGCCGGGAAGCGGGGGTTATAGCGTGGACTGCGAGGCTGTCAATGAGAACGGCATGAGCCTTTGGGCAAGGCTCGGTTGCGGAGCCCACGCGAGGCCCTTATAAGGCGCCCCTCACGGAGAGGTGCCAGAGTGGTCGATCGGGGCGGTCTCGAAAACCGTTGAGCGTGCAAGCGTTCCGTGGGTTCGAATCCCACCCTCTCCGCCAGAAATTCCAACCAACGCATTGATGTAACTGGTATCTTTTCCGAATTCGGGCGGCTTATCGCCAATTCCCCTCCCCGGTCGGGTCGGCTTCGACGGCACGTCCGCACCAAACGGGCTGTGGTCCGGCGGCAGGATATGGTGTCGCCAAACCGGCTGCACCAGGCCCGTCGAGGTCTCCCGCTGGTCGGCTTGAAAGGGGCGGCGGGGCAGCCACGGGGCCTTTTGGTTGCACTGTCCTGCCCGCCGATTAGGCCCTTCACTTCATCGCACGCCAGGGTATCGTCCGGGCCATCCGCTGAGCATCCCAGAAAACGGAACTGCGGAAAATCGAGGGCAACCGACCCCTGAGCGGGCCACGGATCGCTTATCTGGGATAATGTCGGACTTGAATGCCGTCAAAATGGGTAGGAAGATGCAGTTCAATAAAACTGAAATGAGGGTTTATGGACTGCAGAGAAGTGGGAATCATGCAATCATAAATTGGATTGCCGCACAAAGCACAGGCGCATGCCTGGTTTTAAATGATTGCACTCCTGGGGCCAATCCATTCGATACCATGCAGGGATATTGCGAGTATTCCGATGGAAATGTTGTATCTCTACATGACACATGGGACGATGAGGCGCGGTATCTGGCGTCCTTAGGCGCGCCATCCGAGAGAAATATTTTCATCCATTCATATGAAGACCGAGCCTTGTCGAATTTTTCATCTCCAGAATCCTGGATCGGAGGGTCGAATGCTTATTTCAACGTTCTGATCGTCCGAGACCCTTTAAACTTTTTCGCCAGCAGGCTTCGTATATGGAACGAACTTTCGGGCCTAAAGGACCGGCGCGTCGTTGTTGAACTTTGGAAGGACTATGCCCGTGAGGCTCTTGGACTCACAGCGTGTCTGGACCCCGCGCATACAGTGGTGATCAATTTCACCAGATGGAAAGCGGACGTGGAATATAGAAAAACGCTTTCCGCGAGGTTCGGACTGACATTCTCCGACCAGGGCATGGAGTCGATGGTGAGGATTGGCCCTGGGAGTTCATTCGACAAATTCAGCCTGTCCTCGCAAGCCTCAAAAATGATGGTGAACGAAAGGTGGCGATCGGCCATGCAGGACGCCGATTTCAGGTCGATAGTATCGGATACCGAGCTGCGGGAATTGAGCCTGGGATTCTTTGGCCCGCAGGATGGGTGGACAGAAATTCTTCAGTCCTGAACTGCCCCCGCGGCTCATCAGCTCGCTTGGATCGGTCAGTCGTTGGGCACCCATTTCAAGATATGCTGGGCCACCGCGATCTCCTCGTCCCGCTGGTTGCAAACGCTGACCGTGGCCAGCGAGCGCTGGCGCGCGGGATCGACCTCCGCGATACGATAGCGCACGGTTATGGTGTCGCCGATATAGGCCGGGCCTAGGAATCGGACCCTGTCATAGCCCAGTGAGACGGGGGTCGCCTCGCCGTTCGCCGGCGTGCCGTACATCTCGATCATCCGCGTGGAGGCAGCGGACATGAACCCGACAAGCAGGGCGCCATGCGCAATGCGGTGACCGTAAGACGAGCGGGCCATCACCTGCTCGTTGATATGGTTGGTCGACAGGTCGCCGGTGATGCCGGCGAACAGATACACATCGGCCTCGCCGATGGTCTTCGCCACTTCCACCTGCTGGCCCACATGAACGTAGAACTCGGCCATCGCGCTGCTCCTATTCGCCCGCAAAGGCAACGCCGTTGCGGAGTAACTCGTTCACCTCCGCGGAGGTGAAGCCAATCTCCTCCAACACCGGCCGCGTGTCAGCCCCTTGGGTCAATGGAAACGATCGGTGTCCGGGAACGCTGCCGTCATAGCGCAGCGGGTGATTGAGCAGGCGCACGGTCTCGTCGTTGACCACGACATCCCTGAAGGTCTCGTTGTGCTGCGCCTGCGGGTTGGCAAACAGGTCGTCGTAATCGTCGACCTTGGCGTACCAGATCGCC
Source organism: Acetobacteraceae bacterium (assembly GCA_003133265.1). Classification (GTDB taxonomy): domain Bacteria; phylum Pseudomonadota; class Alphaproteobacteria; order Acetobacterales; family Acetobacteraceae; genus PALSA-911. Next base: position 3,406 of record PKWQ01000247.1, on the reverse strand, counting down.
TTGGTGTCCAGCGCCGTCGCCAAATCCGCGAAATCGCGCGCCTGCACCGCATCGGCGATGCAGCGCACGATCTCATCGCGGTCGTGATAGGCGTTGCGGTCCGCCAATGCGCGCAATGGGTCGCACGCCAATGCGTCGGCAAGCCGGCCTATATCGTTCATGGACAATGCCAGGTAGGCATCGCGGACCTTGTATACCCCGTAGGGCGCCTCGTGGAACCAGTCCGCCAGGTGTTCGTCGCGGGTGAAGACCTCGCGGCCCATCCGGCTGGCGCTATAGGTGACGAGCGATTCCATTTGCAGATCGACCGCCGCGCCGAACAAACTCGCCTCGACCCGCGTGCCCTCTCCGGTGCGTTGCCACCGCGCGTAGGCCCCGAGGATGCCCAGCGCGAACAGCGCCGCACCATGCTGGTCGGCGGCGGCGCAGCCAACCGGCGCTGGCCGCTCCCCACGGCCGTTCGCGACCATCAGGCCGGACATGGCCTGGATCAGCAGGTCCTGGCCGGGACGACCGCTCATTGGCCCGGTCGCGCCGAAGCCGGACGCCGAGGCGTAGATGATGTCCGGCTTTCGCGTTCGTACCGCCTCGTAGCCGAGGCCCAGCCGGTCGAGTGCGCCGGGACGATAGTTCTCGGCCAGGACGTGCCGCCGATCGAGCAGGCGGAAGACGACGTCCTTTGCCTCCGGGTGCTTCAGGTCGAGCGACAGGCTACGTACGTTGCGATTGGCGCAGAGAAAGAGCGCGCTAACGCCGCCGACCCTCGCACAATCCGCCCCGGCCCAGTGTCGTTCGAACGCGCCCGATGGAGGCTCGATCTTGATAACGTCAGCGCCCATATCCGCGAGGTACTGCATCGCCGCGGGACCCTGCAGGAAATGGCAGAAGCTCAAAATAGTGAGCCCGTCGAGAAGCACTGATCGCGACTCCACTTCTGTCTGCTACGGTGCTTCCGTCGGAAAGCGCTTTCACGCATGCTCGCATTGCCGCCGGAATGCTGTCAACAAACGCGCGCGCCGGCCATCATCGCCCTCTGCGTTCAGCAATCCTGCCGATGCCCGGCACATCGCACGCTGTTCGATTTCGGTTCGCAGCCGGGAGTTGACGTGGATCAATGCCGTCGATCCCGGCCAATAATAGGCTGACTTCGCGGTTATGCCGCATGGCCTGCCGCAACGAACGCTGGCGCGAGACAGGAGGCCATTCCGTGGCGCACAAACAAGTGCTGTTCGGTTCCGCAGCCCGTGAGAAGATCTTGCGTGGCGTCACTCTGCTCTGCGATGCGATACGCGTCACGTTGGGACCGAAATCGAAGTCGGTGTTGATCCAAAAAAGCTGGGGTTCGCCGATCGTCTGCAACGACGGCGTGACCATCGCCAAGGAATTCGATCTCAAGGACCCCGAAGAGAATCTCGGCGCCCAGATGCTGCGCCAGGCCGCGGAGAAGACCGGCGACAGCGTCGGCGACGGCACCAGCACGGCCACCATCCTGGCGCACGCGATCTTTGCCGACGGGGTACGCAATGTCGTTGCCGGCGCCAGTGCGACCGATTTGAAACGCGGGCTGGACCGTGCCGCGAAGGCTGCGATCGATGCGCTACGCAAGATGTCGCGCGAGGTCGGCACCCGCAAGGAGAAGGCCCAGGTGGCGACGATCTCGGCGCACAACGATCCGGCCATCGGCGAACTGGTTGCCGATGCGATGGAGAAGGTCGGCGGCGAGGGCGTGATCACCGTCGAGGAATCCAAGACCACCGAGACGACGCTGGAGGTGGTCGAAGGCATGCAGTTCGACCGTGGCTATATCTCGCCCTATTTCATCACCAATGCCGAGAAGATGATCGCCGAGCTCGAGGAGCCCTACATTCTGATTCACGAAAAGAAATTATCGGGCCTGCAATCGATGCTACCGCTGCTCGAAGCGATCGTTCGGTCCGGGCGCCCGCTGCTGATCGTCGCCGAGGATGTCGAGGGCGAGGCGCTGGCGACGCTGGTGGTGAACAAGCTGCGTGGCGGCCTGCGGGTCGTGGCGGTGAAGGCACCCGGATTCGGCGACCGCCGCAAGGCGATGCTTGAGGACCTCGCCATACTGACCGGCGGTCAGATGGTCTGCGAGGAGGTCGGCGTCAAGCTGGAGAACACGACCATCGATATGCTCGGGACGGCAAGCCGTGCGGTCGTCACCAACGAGAACACCACGGTCGTCGGCGGCGCGGGGAAGAAGGAAAGCATCGAAGGACGGTGCGGCCAGATTCGTCGGCAGATCGAGGACACCACGTCCGACTACGACCGCGAGAAGCTGCAGGAGAGACTGGCGAAGTTGGCCGGCGGGGTGGCGGTGATCCGTGTCGGCGCGCCGTCCGAGGCGGAGATGAAATCGCGCAAGGAGGCGCTCGACGACGCCATCAGTGCCACCAAGGCCGCGATCGCCGAGGGCGTCGTGCCCGGCGGTGGCTTGGCGTTGATCCGCTGCATCGATGCCGTTACCCGTGAAGAGGCGATGTGCGAGGGCGACGAACGCACGGGCATACAGGTTCTCAAGCGCGCGCTCGAGGCTCCGGCGCGGCAGATCGCGGAGAACTCCGCCGTCGACGGCGGTGTGGTGGTCGCGCGTATGCTGGCTGGGCAGGGGGCTTACGGCTTCGATGCCGCGCGCAAGGAGTATGTCGACCTCGTCGAGGCCGGCATCATCGATCCGACCAAGGTGGTCCGTATTGCCTTGGAGAACGCGGTATCGGTGGCGAGCGTGCTGCTGCTGACCGAAGCGACCATGACCGAAATTCCCGAAGCGAAGAAGGAACGCCCGTTGGAGCCGGAGATGGCGATGTAGGGCCGGGCGGGGCCGGTTGTGTGTTGACAGTGAAACGGAGCGGTACCGGCATGGCACGCCGTCGAGCCAGACAAGGCAACGAGCAACCGCCCAGACTACCACCCCACCCGAAGCCGGACCCGCATCCCGCTCCGCCGCCGCCGATCGAACTGCCGCCGCATCCAGAACCGATCCCGGTGCCGGAACCGNNGACATTTTTACCGGCGACGGCGCAGCGTGCCGCGCAGTTCGTCCAGTGGACGGGTATTGAGCACATCGTCCGGCTCCAGCCAGCCGCGTCTCGCCTGGTCGACCCCGAAACGCATGAAATCGAACTCGATCGTGGCGTGCGCGTCGGTGGAGATCGCGACCTTGAGCCCGAGCTGTTTGGCGAGGCGACACTGTATGTCGGTCAGATCGAGCCGGTCGGGCTGGGCATTCAACTCGAGATAGCAGCCTCGCGCGACCGCGCCGCGCATCACCTGCTCCATGTCGATGGCATAGGCCGGGCGTTCGTTGATCAGCCGCCCCGTCGGATGGGCAAGAATGTCGAGGCAGCGGTTGTCCATGGCCCGCAGGATGCGCTCGGTCTGTTTG
>PKWQ01000092.1 GCA_003133265.1 Acetobacteraceae bacterium | reverse complement strand
GGACCGTATCGATGACCTGCGCCAGCCGCTTCCTGCTGTCGCGCAGCGCTTCCTCGCGGGACAGCTCGCTATCGCGCAGCTTGCTCTCCAGCGTCTGGGCGCGATCCTCGACCATCTGCTGCTGCTTATGCAGCTTCAGCAGGTTGCGCGCGCGCGTCAGGAATTCGGAATGGTCGACCGGGCTCAGCAGGAAGTCGGTGGCACCGGCCTCCAGCGCGCGCAGGCGAAAATTACGATCGTCATAGACGGTGATGACGATGATCGGGATATTGCCTCCCAGGGGCAGGCCACGGACACGACTGGCAAGCGCGGCCCCATCCATCCCCGGCATGTTGTAGTCCGTCACCAGCAGGTCGGCCTGGTTATGCGCGAGCCATTCCAGCGCGGCTATGGGATCGGCAAACGACCGCACGACGATGTCATCGGCAACCGAAGCCGCCAGTTTCGAGAACAGGCGACGATTGGTGGCTTGGTCGTCGACGATCACGATCACGCGTGAATGCATGGACCTCTCCGGAGACGAAACGAGACGGCGGGCAACGGGCATGTTGTGGTGGACCAACCGGTCATGCCATTCAAGTTCAGCGAGGCCCGGCGGCACCGAATGCCAGTGCCGGCACCTTCTATCACATGGACGTGACCACGGTAACCACGATCCCTTCCACGACGTTGTCGTGAAATCAGCGTCTGGGCGGTTGGCGCTGATACAGGCGCTTCATCGGTGGCCGGCGTGCCGCTGCTCTAGCCGAGACACGATATCGGCGACGATGTCGTCCGGCGTGCCCCCGACATCGACGACGATCGGATGCTCGTCCGCGGTGGGCTCCTGCAAGGTGCCAAACTGGCTGTCGAGCAGGGTGGCTGGCATGAAGTGCCCGCGCCGCGCGGCCATGCGCCGGCGAATAAGGTCGTGCGATCCCTTAAGGTAGACCAGCGTCACCTCGGGGCGGTCGCCGATGACGATGTCCCGGTAGGACCGCTTCAGCGCCGAGCAGGTCAGCACGCCGGAGCAGCCGTGAGCGCGCCAGCCGTCGATCTCCTCGGCGATCCTGCGCAGCCAGGGCATCCGGTCCGCATCCGTGAGCGGCGTTCCGCAGTGCATTTTCTCCACGTTCGCCGGCGGATGCAGGTTATCGCCCTCCTGAAAGCGGCAGCCGAGCGCCGCCGCGAGCAAGGCCGCGGCCGTCGTCTTGCCGGAGCCGGAGACGCCCATGACCACGACGATCACCGGCTGTGGGTTCAAGGGTCCGCGCATTGCCTTCACGACGCTCCGCTTTGGGATGGCGGGCGCGGCAGGCTATATCCGCCCCTGCAAACCATGTCACGGCAGGTGCGACCGATGAACGAGGCGCTGACCGGATTGCTGGACCGGATGCCGGTGCTGGAACCGGGCCATGTCTGGCTGGTCGGCGCTGGTCCGGGCGATCCCGGGTATCTGTCGCTGTTCGCCCTGGCGGGCCTGGCGCAGGCCGATGTCGTGGTCCACGACGCGCTGGTGGACAAGCGCGTGCTCGATCTCGCGCGGCCCGACGCCGCCCGCGTCTTTGCCGGCAAGCGCGGCGGCAGGCCGTCGGTGGACCAGGCGGACGTTACCGCGCAGCTCGTCACCCTGGCCCGGGAAGGCCGGCGCGTGCTGCGGCTGAAGGGCGGCGATCCGTTCGTTTTCGGCCGTGGCGGCGAGGAGGCGCTGACGCTGGCCATGCACAAGGTGCCGTTCCGGGTGGTCCCCGGCGCCACCGCCGGCCTCGCCGGGCTCGCCGCCGCGCTGATCCCGGCGACGCTGCGCGGGATCAATCGGGCGATCGTGCTGGCGACCGGGCACGACGCGGAACGCGCGGACGGGCTGGACTGGGCGGCGTTGGCACGGCTCGGCCAGCCGATCGTGCTGTATATGGGGATGGCCAACATCGAACGGATCGCCGGCGCGCTGATTTCCGGCGGGATGGCGCCGGATACCGCGGCGGCGGCCATCGCCTCGGCGACGCTGGCGGAGGAACGCGTCCTGGTGTCCACGCTCGGCGCGCTCCCTGGGGCCGTGCGGGCGGCACGGCTGTCGGCGCCGGTCCTGGTGGTCATCGGCGAGATCGTCACCATACGCACGCGCCTGCTGGAACTGATGCCGGAGCTGGAGGGCGCGCTGCACTGGCCCGTGGCCTGATCCTCGCGGACCGGGGCGGACCGTATCGGGCCCGCCCGGGTTCCACTTGAAGCCCGCCCGGATCGATCGTATGGATCGCGGCGGCGGGCGCGCGAAGCGTTCAGCCGGCAGCGGCGCGGGTGTAGCTCAACGGTAGAGCCCCAGCCTTCCAAGCTGGTTGTGCGGGTTCGATTCCCGTCACCCGCTCCAGCCGGAAGCACCCGTGCGAAGCGAACACTTGACACCAGCGCCGCCGCATCCTTTCTACGCGCCCTGCGCGATCGGTTCCCGACGCCTCGACAGGGCGCTGGGGAGTGGCTGGCCGTGCAGGGGTGTAGCTCAATTGGCTAGAGCGCCGGTCTCCAAAACCGGAGGTTGTGGGTTCGAGACCCTCCGCCCCTGCCAGCGGCGTGCATGGATTTCGACGCCAAGGCCCCGATGGCGGGGTCGGCGGCTACACGGTTTTGAGGAGAACGAGCGGCGTGGCGGTCAATCCGGCGAAATTCCTGCGAGAGGTCCGGGCCGAGGCGGTGAAGGTCACCTGGCCGTCGCGCAAGGAGACGCTCGTGACCACCGGTCTGGTGTTCGCCATGGCAGCACTGGCCGCGATTTTCTTTTTTGTTGTCGATCAGATCATCGGCATCGGTGTGCGCGCCCTGTTCGGCGCCGGGATCTGAGGAAAGGGTAGCTGATGGCCAAGAAGTGGTACGTGGTGCACGTCTACTCGGGCTTCGAGAAGAAGATCGCGCAGCAGATTAAGGAACAGGCGGCGCAGAAGGGTCTCGCCGAGCAGTTCGAAGAGGTTCTGGTCCCCTCGGAAGAGGTCGTGGAGCTGCGCCGCGGGCAGAAGGTGACCGCCGAGCGCAAGTTCTTCCCCGGCTACGTGCTGGTGAAGATGGACCTGACCGACGACGCCTGGCATCTGGTGAAAGACACGCCGAAGGTCACCGGCTTCCTGGGCAGCAAGACCCGTCCCTCGCCGATCACCGAGGCCGAGGCCGAGCGCATCATGAAGCAGGCCCAGGAAGGCGTGGAGCATCCGCGTCCGGCCATCCTGTACGAAGTGGGCGAGCAGGTACGCGTCGCCGACGGGCCGTTCACCAGCTTCAACGGCACGGTGGAAGAGGTGGACGAGGAAAAGGGCCGCGTGAAGGTCAGCGTCTCCATCTTCGGCCGCTCCACGCCGGTCGAACTGGAATACAGCCAGGTCGAGAAGGTCTAACGCCGGAGCCGCTGGCGGCACGAGCCGGTCAGCGGCCGGCGGCCAAATCCCGTTCGATCGGACCGGTATCGGCGTCGAAGTGCGCGTGGACCTGCTCGCGCCAATCGCCGAGGTCGGCCGCGCGGGTCGGGTTGTCGCGCAGCAGTTCACGCTTGATGAACGGAAAGCCGGCGGCCAACAGCTCGCGCCACAGTTCCACGCTGGGATTGAGCGGCGTCGTGCCGGCGAGCGCCGCGCGGAACCGTTTGGTGCGTGGCGTGGCACGGGCGATCAGCTCCCCGTAGGGAAACAGCGCCCGGTAGCTGAAGCCCGCCGCCAGCAGGCGCTGGGTCAGCCCGATCTCCTGCCAACGGATCAGCCAGTGCTTGGACGGCACCGGCCGCACGCCGCGCCAGAACGCGCTCCAGGCAGTGCTGTGCAGCGCGCGCGGCCCGACCGCGAGGAAGTAGGATTGCAGGTGCGGCCTGACCTGTAGGCTGTCGGTCATGCCCCACAGATCGGCGACGGCGAAATCCATCCGCGCCAGCAGCGGCGCCAGCGGCGCGAACGGGCCGTAGACGCTGTCGTTGGCGAGCAGCAGGAACTGGGTGTCCGCCCGCGGCAGCCCGAGATGCTCCAGCGCATCGCGCCAGGCGCCGAAATCGTAGCCGACATTGCGCCGCACCAGCACGCACGCCACTAGGCCGCGCAGCCGCTCCAGCGCGCTCGGCGCCAGGTATCCGGCGTTGGAGACCAGCACCACCGACAGACCCGCCGCGCCGAGCGCGGCCAGATAGGCCGGCAGATCCTCCCGCAGGGTGCCATGGCGATCGAAATGGCAGACCAGAGCCACGCGCGGACCGAGCACGACCGGCCCCGGGGGATAGCTGGCGCGTATCTGGCGATGGCTGCGCAGGTGGCCGATCGGCGACAGCAGGATCGGAAACACCCGCCGACGGGCGGCCAGCCAGCAACGCCATGCGAAGCGGATCGGGACCGGGGCCATTCTGCCGGCCTCAGCGCCGCTCGCGATCGGTCATGGCGCCGGCGGCATCTCCCGCACGCGTGCAAGCAGCGCCTCACCGAGTTCGATGCGGCGCTCCCACAGCGAGCGGTACCAGGCGATCCGGGGCGCCATCTGATAGGCCAGCATGCGCTGCCCGGCGACATAGGCCCGCGCCGCACCGGCGATCCCGAGTGCCAGTTCCGGCGTGGCGATCAGGCGCAACAGCCGCGTGCGCAGCTCCTCCGGATCGGCGAACAGCAGCCCGGTGCGTCCGTCCTCGACGCTGTCCGCATAGACCACCGGACTGGCCAGCGGCACCACGCGGCAGGCGCCGGCCTCAATGAATTTCAGGTCCGACTTGGTCCGGTTGAACGCCGTGTCGTTGAGCGGCATCAGCGACATCTCGCTCTGGCCCAGCAGCTGCATGTAGGTGTCGTAGTCGCAGGTCGGGGTGAAGCGCTTGTGCGGCGTCTCCAGCGCGGCGAAGAACGCCGCGTCATGCACGACCGAGAAATGCAGCCGATCGCCGACGGTCGCGGCAACGGCGTTCAGGGTCGGCATCAGCGGTGCCCAGTCCTGCTCGCGGTTCAACGCGCCGAAAAACAACGTCAGCCGGTTCGGGTCGGCGAAATTGTTCACATCGGGCAGCGCACGGATGGTGTTCGGGAAGACCGCCACCTCCGGGTTGCGCATGCGCAGCACGGCGGCCAGGGCCGGCGTGCTGGTCTGAACGGCATGCACGCCGCGAAAGGCGTACTGGTGCTCTCCCTGCATCACCTGGAAAAAGTCCGGATGGTCGTCGAACTCGGTCACGATCAGCCAGTCGTCGGCCAGCAGGGCGCGGATGGTGTCGGCTCCCTCCTGTCCGATCAGCGCGGGGCGGTGCAGGATGAAGATACGCGGGTCGTCCGCGCCATGCCGCGCGACCTCGCGGTCCGGCATGAGGTGGGTCCGCACCCAGGGGTCGGACGCAAGGGCCACCAGCGGATCGACGATGCGTACATCACTGACGCCGCCCACCGGCGCGAGCATGCTGGCTGCGACCGTCAGCACCGGCTGCGGCTGCTTGCACACCCGCCAGACATATTGCAACGGCGCCGCCCGGCGCGCGTAGTCGTCCGCGTCGACGCCGATCGCCGCCAATGCGGGAGCAAGGGCGACGGCGAACGCGGCTGCCTTTTCGGCGCCGAATATCCGGGGCGATACGTCGCAGACCGTCAGCCCGAGCGCCTCCAGCCCCCGGCGCATCGTCTGCTCGGTGAACCAGCGAAGATGCGTGGCGTCCAGCAGGCCCTCGGGCTCGTACTCCCAGGTGCCGCGCAGCAAGCGGTCGGTGAAGCTCCAGTGCTCGACATTGGGCACGCAGATCAGGATGGTGCCCGCATCGGCCAGCGCATCCATATGCGCCCGCAGCACCGCCCAGGGATCGCGCATATGCTCCAGCACATCGCCATAGACGATGCAGTCGATGCCGTCCGGCACCAGGAACGGCACCGGGCCGCTCTCGATGTCCATCGCCACGACCTCGTCCAGCCGCTNNAATGGCGGCGGCTTCCCGGTTCTGCTCGATCCCGAGCAGGCGGGCGCGGGGATTGAGCCGGCGATAGGCGGCGCCGAGCGCGCCATCGCCACAGCCGACATCCAGCACCGTGTGCGCATCCAGCGGGATGCGGGCCAACAGGTCGGAATTGTGCGCATAGTCGAAATAAGTCGGCATCGGCGGCGGATGCTCCGGCTGATCTAGGGCGATGGGCGGACAGCGCCGCAACGACGGAACGGGCACATGGTCAGCCAATCCCGCCCAACGTGGTAGGCGGGATCGCGATCGCGGCGCAAGAGCCGCGTCAGGTCGCGGAAATTCCGCTCGGCCCCGCGGAGGGCACGGAGCTTCGCCGGCGCCTGCCAGAAATGGCGGTTCAGGCGTTCAGGCGTTCAGGCCTGCCAGGGCGGCGCGGACGAAGCCAAGGGAATAGGCGAGCCGCCAGCGAAGCGCGAGCAGGCGGGCACTGCGGCGCGGCAGCAGCGCGGCGGGCAGAAACAGCAACACGACCGACAGCCGTCGCGGCAGCGACCGCCAGACACCGCCATGCTCGCCCAGCAGGCGACGGGTCATCACGGTGGAGGCGCCCTGCCAGTACATCCGGCTGAGCAGCCAGTCCGGTGTGAGCCGGGCGGCCTGGATCTGGTGATGCACGATGATCCGGGAGTCGAAATGCACCGCATAGCCCGCGTCCTGCAGGCGCCAGGCGAGCTGCACGTCTTCGTCCGACAGCGGCACCCGGCCATTGCGGCCGATCCCGGTCGCGAAGCCGCCAACACTGCGCATGGTGGCCACATGCACCACCATGTTGGCGCCATAGGGTTCGAGGCCCACCGGCACGGACTTGCCACGGTAGGGACCGCGTCCCTCGGTCTCGATGATCGACAGCACGCCGCGCAGTCTCGCCGGCCACCAGCCGGGCAACGGCGTTTCCCACAGCGGCAGGATGCGTCCGCCGATCAACGCGGGGACCCCGCCGGTTCCGGTAATGGCGCACAGCATCTGCGCGACCCAATCCGGGGCGGCAATCGCGTCGTCGTCGATATAGGCGATGTAGTCGCCGCGCGCGGCGGCGGCGCCGGCGTTGCGGGCGCGGCTGATGCCGGGTTCGTCCACCCGGATCAGCCGGGCATTTCCCTGCTGGGCGACCATGGCGGCGAGCAATGCCGGGGTGGTGCCGGACGATCCGCTGTCGACGATCAGAATATCGTATCGCGCGGGGTCGGCGGTCTGGACGGCCAAGCCGGCAAGACAGTCGCGCACATAACCCGGCCGGTCGCGGGTGCAGAGGCAGACGGTGATCGTCGGCCAGGGACGCGAAGCGGGCGGTTCCGACATGGTTGCGGCCCTTCTGGCTGCTTCATCGTCCCGCGCGCGGGACGAAACGGCCGAAATCTAGGCCGAAATGACGATGCTGAGAAGCTCTATATATCTATATAGGGGAATCTATTTGTTATATACTACTTATAGGGGCATGTCGCCTGGCCCATGCCCTGGTATCGTCTATTTGCCGGGACGGCCGATGCAGTGATAGGCGAACCCCGCCTCCCGCATCGCGGCGGGGTCATAGACGTTGCGCAGATCGACGATCACCCGCCCGCGCATCGCCGCCGCCAGGGAAGCGGGTTCGATGGCGCGGAACTCGTTCCACTCCGTGACCACCACCAGCACATCCGCTCCCTCGGCCGCATCCAGCGCGTCCCGGCAGTAGATCACGCCCTCGGGCAGCAGCGGCCGGGCCTGATCCATTCCCTCCGGGTCGAAGGCACGCACCGTGGCGCCGTCCCCCACCAGACGGGAGACGATCGGCAGCGAGGGGGAATCGCGCATGTCGTCGGTTTCGGGTTTGAACGTCAGGCCCAGCACGGCGATGGTCCGCCCGCGCACCGAGCCCCCGCAGGCCTGCTCGATCCTGACCGCCATGCTGGCCTTGCGCGCCTCGTTGACCAGGACGACCTGCTCCACCAGCCGCGACGGCGCGCCGTAATCCTGGGCGATGCGCACCAACGCCAGCGTGTCCTTGGGGAAGCAGGAGCCGCCGAAGCCCGGGCCTGGATGCAGGAACTTCCGCCCGATCCTGCCATCCAGACCGATGCCGCGGGCAACGTCATGCACATCCGCCCCGGCCTTCTCGCAAAGATCGGCCATCTCGTTGATGAAGGTCACCTTCATCGCCAGGAAGGCATTGGCGGCGTATTTGGTCAGTTCCGCCGTCTCCAGCCCGGTGAAGACGATCGGCGCCTCGATCAGATATAGCGGGCGGTACAGGCGGCGCAGCACCTCGCGCGCGCGTTCGCGCTCCGCCCCGATCACTACCCGGTCCGGGCGCATGAAATCCTCGATCGCGTTGCCCTCGCGCAGGAATTCCGGGTTGGAGGCGACGTCGAACTCCAGGTCCGGCCGGGTCTCCCGCACGATCTCGGCGATGCGCCGGCCGGTGCCGAGGGGAACGGTGGATTTGGTGACGATCACCGCATAGCCGGTCAGCGCCCGGGCCACCTGCTCGGCGGCGGCATAGACATAGGTAAGGTCCGCGTGCCCGTCACCGCGCCGCATCGGCGTGCCGACGGCGATGAACACCGCCTCGACACCCGCGAGCGCGGCCGCCAGGTCGTCGGTGAACGACAGGCGCCCGGCCGCCACGTTCTCCTCGACCAGCCGATCCAGGCCGGGCTCGTAGATCGGCAGCTTGCCCTGCCTGAGCGCGCCAAGCTTGTCGGGGTCGGTCTCGACCACGGTCACTTCGGAGCCGAATTCGGCGAAGCAGGCCCCCGACACCAGCCCGACATAGCCGCCACCAATCATCGCGATACGCAAGGTCGTGTTCTCCGCGAATTTCTGGCGCTATTGAGCATAAAGGCCGGCCGGTTGCCACTGTGCCACCGCGCTACGGCGTTCGCCGCCGCGACATGTCGTCGAGCGCCTGCTGATCCCGCCGTGCCTCCCGCGCCGCGCGCTCGGCCGCGTCGCGGGCGATCTGCTCATCCATCGCCGCCAAGCCCGCGCGCGCGGCGCCCAACGCGGCACGCGCCTGGACGACATCGATCCGCGCCCGCTCCTGCGCCGCCCGCGCCGCCACCACCTGCCGCCGCGCGCCGGCCAGCCAGCGGCCGAACGCCTCCACCACCGCATCGCCACCCGACAGGCGGCTGGCCGCCTCGGTCTCCTGGGCAATCAACTCCTGAAGATATGCCGCTGCCCGGTCGGCATCGGCCTCGTCCTCCAGCCGGGCGGCCAGGGCGCGGCGGGCTTCGTCCACCGCGAGGCGCCGCAACCGGGCGAGCGTGACCAGGGGATCACGCGCCATCGGTCCCTCCCGGCGCCAGCGCGGCGGCAAGCAGGGCGAAGCTTTCCTCGATCCCGGTGCTTTCCTCCCGATCCTGGCGCAGGATCGCCTCGATCCTCGGCGCCAACGCCACCGCCTCGTCCACCGCCGGATCGGTGCCCGCCCGATAGGCGCCGAGCCGGACCATGTCCGCCATCTCCGCATGCAGCGCCAGGATGGCGCGGGCGCGCCGGGCAAGGGCGGCTTCCTCCGCCGATGTGCAGCCCGGCACGGTGCGGGACAGCGAGCGGAGCACGTCGACCGCCGGATAGCGCCCGGCCTCGGCGATGCGCCGGTCCAGGATCACATGCCCATCCAGGATGCCGCGCACCGCATCGGCCACCGGCTCGTTGTGATCGTCGCCCTCCACCAGAACGGTGAACAGCGCGGTGATGTGGCCAGTGGTTTCGCCCGGGCCCGATCTTTCCAGTCCGGGGCCGGCGCGCTCCAGCAGGCGCGGCAGTTCGGCGAACACCGACGGCGGATAGCCACGCGTGGCCGGGGGCTCGCCCGCCGACAGGCCGATCTCGCGCAGCGCCAGACAGAAGCGGGTGACACTGTCCATCAGCAGCAGCACACTCCGCCCCGCATCGCGGAAATGTTCCGCCACCGTCATCGCCGCATACGCCGCCTGCCGGCGCAGCAACGGCGGCGCGTCGGAGGTGGCGACGACGACGACCGAGCGGGCAAGGCCCTCCGGACCCAGCTCGTCCTCCAGGAACTCCCGCACCTCCCGCCCACGCTCGCCGACCAGGGCGAGCACCGCCACATCCGCCTCGCTGCGCCGTGCCAGCATGGCGAGCAGGGTGGACTTGCCGATACCCGACCCGGAAAACAGACCGAGCCGTTGGCCGCGCCGGCAGGTGGCGAAGCAGTTCAGCGCGCGCACGCCGAGATCGAGCCGGGGGCCGAGACGCGCCCGCAGCGTGGCATCCGGCGGGGCGGGACGCAGCGGGCGGAGCACACCGCCGCCGGGCAACGGGCCGCGCTTGTCCAGCGGCCGGCCGAGCGGATCGACCACCCGGCCGAGCCAGCCATCGTCCACCGCC
>PKWQ01000075.1 GCA_003133265.1 Acetobacteraceae bacterium | reverse complement strand
TTGCCGCCGTGGCGTGCGTGGTAAGCTTTCTTCGCCTGCGCCGGAGCCAATTCGGCTGATCCGCCTACCAGCCGCCCCGCCTACCAGCCGCAAGGACGAACAGGATGCCGCCTCCCGCCAAACAGCCATTCAACTTCCCGCTCTGGCCGCTGGCGTTGGGGCTGGTGGCGATGATGCTGATCGGCGTCTTCTCCAGCACCCCGGGCGTGGAGCCGCTTTCCTACAGCCAGTTCCAGAAATACCTCGCCGAGGGCAAGGTGGCGAAGGTCACCGTCGCGGGGGACGTGATCCGCGGCGAGCTGAGCGAGAAGCTGCCGAACGGCAATACCAGCTTCAGTACCGTGCGCGTCGATCCGGGGCTGGCGGGCGAGCTTGAGAAGCACAATGTCGAGTTCACCGGCGCGGTGACCGACACGGCGCTGGGGCGCATCATGTCCTGGGTGCTGCCGCCACTGCTGTTCGTCGGCGTGTGGATCTTTGCCTCGCGCATGATGGGCGGGGGCGGCGGGTTGGGTGGCGGGATACTCTCGGTCGGGCGGTCGCGCGCCAAGCTGGTGGCGGNNCGTCGCCGGCGTGGACGAGGCGAAGAACGAGCTGCACGAGATCGTCGATTTCCTGAAGCGGCCGGAGGAGTTCGGCCGGCTCGGCGCGCATATCCCGCGCGGCATCCTGCTGGTCGGCCCGCCCGGCACCGGCAAGACGCTGCTGGCGCGCGCGGTGGCCGGGCAGGCCGGGGTGCCGTTCTTTTCCACCAACGGCTCCGAGTTCGTGGAGATGTTCGTCGGCGTCGGCGCCGCGCGGGTGCGCGACCTGTTCGAGCAGGCGCGCAAGTCCGCCCCCTGCATCATCTTCATCGACGAACTGGACGCGCTCGGCCGGGCCCGTGGCGCGTCGCCGATGACCGGGCAGGACGAGAAGGAACAGACGCTCAATCAGTTGCTGGCGGAGATGGACGGGTTCGACCGCTCGGTCGCCATCGTCATCCTGGCCGCCACCAACCGGCCGGAGATCCTCGACCCCGCGCTGCTGCGCGCCGGGCGGTTCGACCGTCAGGTGCTGGTGGACCGGCCGGACAAGAAGGGCCGGGTGGACATCCTGCGCATCCATCTGAAGAAGCTGACGCTGGCCGCCGATGTCACGCTGGAGGACATCGCGGCGCTGACGCCGGGCTTTACCGGCGCCGACCTCGCCAACCTCGCCAACGAGGCGGCGGTGGTGGCGACGCGGCGCGGCGCGGACGCCATCGGCATGGCGGATTTCACCGCGGCGGTGGAGCGGATCGTCGCCGGGCTGGAGAAGCGCTCCCGCGTGCTGATCCCGAAGGAGCGGCGCACCGTCGCCTATCACGAGATGGGCCACGCGCTGGTGGCGATGGCGCTGCCGGGCTCGGACCCGGTGCAGAAGATTTCGATCATCCCGCACGGGATCGCGGCACTCGGCTACACGATGCAGCGCCCGACCGACGACCGCTTCCTGATGGGGCGGAAGGAACTGGAAAACCGGATGACCGTGCTGCTCGGCGGGCGCGCGGCCGAGACGCTGGTGGACGAGGATGTTTCCACCGGCGCGGCCGACGATCTGGCGAAGGCGACCGACATCGCGCGGGGCATGGTGCTGCGTTTCGGCATGGACGAGAAGCTGGGGCCGGTCGCCTGGGATACCGATCAGGGCCAGTTCCTGAACCAGCCCGGCCCGTTCTGGAGCCAGCGCCGCTACAGCGAGGAGACCTCGCACGAGATCGACCTCGCGGTGCGCCAGCGGTTGGAGGCGGCGCTGAAGCGGGCGATCGCCATCCTGGAGGAGAACCGTCCCGAACTGGACGCGGGCGCCGCCAATCTGCTGGCGCACGAAACGCTGACCGGGGCGGAGATCCCGCGCCCACGACGGGTGCTGACCAGCGAGGCAAGCTGATCGCCGAACGTGACAACGGCACGGTGATATAGTGGTACAAAGATTGAAAATGCCTGTCGGGGATATTGCCGCATGACGACTGAAACGCCGCCGCCGCCGCCGCCGCCGCCCCGCATCACGCGCCATGCATTGCGCAAGATGGCCACGCGCTATGCGCCACGCTTCCCCGATCCGTATGCGCGGGTGAACGTGGTCGCGTCCGAGGTGATCCAGTATTTTCTTGGCCGCGACTGGTTCCAGGCGAACATTGCCACCGAAGGCGCCGGATTCTTCGCCCCGGGCGCCAAGCCCACCGCCTTCAACGGCGCCGAACGGATCGCCAGCCGGGTCACCGAACTTGGCGAGCTGTTCTTCAACCTGCAGCATGTCGGCGGTTTCGACGCCGCCATCCGTGGCATGGAGGGCAGGCGGATCGAGCCCGGTTTCTACGATCTGGAAGCGGCGAAACTGTTCTTCATGAACGAACTGGCCTTCAGCTTCGCCGGTCCCGTCGGCGGCAGCGGAACCGGGTACGATCTGGAAGCGATCGGACGTGGCGGCCAGCAAATCTGCGTCGATACGAAAACGCGGATCGCCACCACCGGCACCAGCCTGTTCAACCTGCGCAACACGCTGGATCAGGCCGCCGCGCGGCTGGGGCACGAGATGCCCGGCGTGGTGGTGGCGCGGCTGCCGGTGGATTGGATCGGCGAGGACTACCAGGAAACGCCGTTCGCACAGGTTGCGACGGAGTTCCTGCGTGCCAACGACGGGATCGTCTCGGTCATCGCCCATGCCAACATTGTCGAGGTCTACGAGACCTACGTCAGCAGCACGCCGACGGTACGGACATTTTCCAGCGATGCCTACCGCTTCGACAAATCGCTGAACTGGACATTGTTCGAGCGTACGCAAACCGCGGACAAATGGACCGCGTTCGCGTTTCTGCTCGGCTTTCTGCAACGTCCGCAATTCGCCGATATGCAGCGTCCGGCGGGAGAATGAGGCTGCGGGCGGATGGTATGAAACCCTCCGCCCGCCTCCGGCGTCAGCCGGTCACGCCAGATCGACGCTGACCTCGCCCAGCCCGTCGAAACCGACGGTCACGCGCTGGTTGCTGTCGACATAGGTCAGCCCGGTGCAGCTTCCGGTGGTCACGATCTGCCCGGCTTGCAGGCTCAATCCCAGATCGTGCAGGTGGTTGGCGATCCACAGCAGCGGCACCAGCGGATCGCCCGACGGATTGCCGCCGATCTTCTCCACCTGCACCGTCTTGCCGCAGACCTGCCGGACCTTCAGGCTCTTCAGATCCAGCCCGCGCCAATTGACGACATCCGCGCCGTAGATGAAGCCGGCATGCGCGACATTGTCGGCGATGGCCTCGTTGCCGGAAATTTTCGACGTGTCGAGAAACCGGCTCTTCACCAGCTCGATCGCCGGGAACACGGCGTCTACCGCGGCCAGCACCTCGTCCAGCGTGTAGGGCGTGCCGCGCGGCGGCAGGCCGTGTTTCAGACGCACCGCGATCTCGCCCTCGATGCCGATCTGCTGGCCGGCGGGCACGGCCCAGCTGGTCGGGCCACGGCGGATGCCGGAGGTGGCCATGATCGCCCCGGAGGTCGCCTTGCCCGGAGGGGCCGCGCATTTGTAGCCGCCGATGGTGCCGCCCAACCGGCGCAGCATCTCGCGCTGGACCGCCCAGGCATCGGCCTCGGTTGCCGGCGCGGCATCCCCGAGATTTGCGACCTGCGGGCCGCCGTTGCGCACCGCCATCAGGATGTCGGCCGCCGCCGATATTTTCTTGTCGGTCATCGTTCGTTTCCTCTGTTCAATGTTATGGCAGCGCGCGTTCCAGCACGCGCACCGAATGTACGGCCACCCTATCCGACAGGCTGTTGATCTGATGCCGGCAGGACGTGCCGTCGGCGACCACGATGTCGTCCGCACCGGCGGCGCGCACCGCCGGCAGCAGGTCGCGCTCCGCCATCGCCACCGAGACGTCGTGCGTCTCCGCCTGATAGCCGAACGCCCCCGCCATGCCGCAGCAGGACGAGGCGACGGGCTTCACGGTCAGTCCGGGCACGGTCCGCAACAGGCTCAATGCGTCGGGGAACGCGCCGAAGCTCTTCTGGTGGCAATGGCCATGCACATGCGCCGTCGTCGGCAACGATTGCAGGTGCAGGTCCGGCTTTTCGCGCGCCAAAAACTCCGACAGCAGCAGCGCCCGGCCCGCCAGCGCATCGGCTTCCGCGCCGGGCAGCAGCGAGCGGTACTCGTCGCGCAGGGTCAGCAGGCAGGACGGTTCCAGCCCGATCACCGGCAGATCGCCGGCCAGCGCCGTCATGGTACGCCGCGCTTCGGCGCGCGCCCGGTCGACCATGCCGGCGGCGAGGTAGCTGCGGCCGCAGCACAGCGGCCGGCCGCCGCTGGCCGGCAGGCGCGCGCGATAGCCGGCGGCGGCCAGCACCCGCAGCGCGGCGCGCAGGTTTTCCGGCTCGAAATGGCGGTTGAAGGTGTCCGCCAGCAACAGCACCTCGCCGCGCGGGTTGGCGGGGCGGAACGCCTCGGCATCGGCCTCGCTGTCGCGGAACACGTCGCGCCGCCATTCCGGCAGGTCGCGCTTGGCGGAGAAGCCGAGCAAGCGTTCCGACATCCGGCGCAGCGGGGCGAAGCGGTTGCGCAGATTGGCCAGCGGGGCGATCGCGGAGAGCCAGGGCGCGTAGCGCGGCAACTCGGCGACCAGCCGCTCGCGCAGCCTGACGCCGTGGCGTTCGGCGCGCGCGGCCAGCACCTCGATCTTCATCTTCGCCATGTCGACGCCGGTCGGGCATTCGCGCCGGCACCCCTTGCAGGAGACGCAGAGCGCCATCGCGTCCGCCACCTGATCGGAGGCCATCGCCTCCGCGCCGAGCTGCCCGGTCAGCGCCAGGCGCAGCGTGTTGGCGCGCCCGCGTGTCACATGCGCCTCGTCGCGCGTGGCGCGGTAGCTCGGGCACATCGCGCCGGCGTCGAAGGCGCGGCAGGCGCCGTTGTTGTTGCACATCTCCACCGCGCCCAGCATGCCGCCGAGCGGGCCCGGATGGTCGGACCAGTCCAGCTTCGGGGCGAAGTCGCCGGCCGGGCCGTAGCTTGGCCCGTAGCGGAACAGCGTGCGGTCATCCATGCGCGGCGGACGCACGACACGGCCAGGATTGAGCAGCCCGGCGGGGTCGAAGGCGTCCTTCACCGTCTCGAACGCGCGCGCGATGCGGCTGCCGAACATGGTCTCGTTGAATTCGCTGCGCGCGATACCGTCACCGTGCTCGCCGCTGTGCGAGCCCTTGTATTCCCGAACCAGCGCGAAGCATTCCTCGGCGATCGTCCGCATCGTGGCGACGTCGGCCGGGTTCTTCATGTTCAGCACCGGGCGGACATGCAGGCAGCCAACCGAGGCGTGCGCGTACCAGGTGCCCTTGGAGCCGTGCCGCGCGAACACCTCGTTCAGCCGCTCGGTGTAGTCGGCGAGGTCGGCGAGATCGACGGCGCAGTCCTCGATGAACGAGACCGGTTTCCCGTCGCCCTTCATCGACATCATGATGTTCAGCCCGGCCTCGCGCACCGCGGCGATGGCGCCCTGGAAGCCGGCCTCGGTCGCCCGCACCACGGCGCGGCCGTGGCCGAGATCGCCCATCAGCGTTTCCAGCTCGTCGAGCTTGGCCAGCAGCGGCGCATCCGCATCCCCGTGGAACTCGACGATCAGCAGGCTGTCCGGCTCGCCGATCAGCATCTGGTCGATCGTCGCGCGGTAGATCGGGATCGAGCGGCCGAGGTCGATCATGGTGCGGTCGACCAGCTCCACCGCTTCCGGGTCGAGGGCGACGATGTGGCGCGATGCCTCCATCGCCGTGCGGAAGTTGGGGAACTGGCAGATGCCCAGCATCTTGCGCGGCTTGATCGGGTGCAGGATCAACTCGATCGCCGCCGAGAACGCCAGGGTGCCTTCCGAGCCGACCAGCAGGCGGGCGAGATTGTCGCGTCCGGCGGCGCGGGCGGCGGGCGTCAGGGCGTCGATGTTGTAGCCGCCGACGCGGCGGAGCTGGCGGGGGAAGCGGGCGGCGATCTCGTCCGCCTCCGACGCGCCGAGCGCGCGCAGCCGCTGGATCAGCTCGGCGATGCCGGCCGGGACTGCCTCGCCGGCATTATCGGCCAGCGCGGCGAAACGGTGGCGCGAGCCGTCGGCCAGGATGGCGTCGATGGCGCTGACATTGTCGGCCATCAGCCCGTAGCGGATGGATTTGGAGCCGCAGGAATTGTTGCCGGCCATGCCGCCGATGGTGGCGCGCGAGGCGGTGGAGATGTCGACCGGGAACCACAGGCCGTGGGGCTTGAGCTGGCGATTGAGGTCGTCGAGCACGATGCCGGGCTCGACCGTGGCCGTCAGCGCCTCCGGATCAAATTCCAGCACCTTATTGAGCCATTTGCTGCTGTCTATGATCAGTGCTTCGCCGACGGTTTGTCCGCATTGGCTGGTGCCCGCACCGCGTGCCAATACGGGCGCCCGATGCTGGCGCGCAATGTCCAGCGCCAGCACCAAATCATCCTGATTGCGCGGAACTGCCACGCCCAGCGGCATGATCTGGTAAATCGATGCGTCGGTAGAATAGCGCCCTCTGTCGGCGGCGCTGAACAATACATCGCCCTGCATTTCCTTTTGCAATTGGCGCAGCATGGGTGTCGCCGCTTGACCGCTGGTCTGGGGTGCCGGCATACTCAAACCAACGAAAATAGAATCGGCGGCAATCCGTCAATTTCACCGCTCACTACACCCGCCTGCGCGGGAAAATGTATGCCGGTATAAGATCCGGTGGTGAGGATGCTGCCGGCCGGCAGCGGCATGCCGCGCGCAATGCAATGCCGGACCAGCCAGGGCAACAGGCGCCTTGGGTCGCCCGCCGGATTGCTGCCGCTGCCGTTAAATATCTCCGTCTCGCCGATGGCCAGACGCAAACGGGGATTCTGAAACGGGAAAGCAGCGTGGTAGTCAACCGCGTCGCCGACAATCAGCGCGCCATGGTTCTGCAGGTCTGCCAGTTGGGTCAGCGCCGGCACATGCGGCCACCCCGCCAGGCGGCTGGACACGATTTCTATCGAGGCCAGCATCGTCTGCAGGCTGGCGATGATTTCCGGGTCGGAGATTGCCGCGTCGGCAGGCATAAATTCGCGGCCAAAGGTAAAAGCGATTTCCAGTTCCAGACCCACTACCGGAAAGTGCTTTCGGTCCAACACCGCATGGCTGCGATAGATGCCATCAACCGGCAGAGGCGCACCCTGTATCGGCCCGGCAGCAGACTTTGCACCTATCTTCCAGCCCCCCGCCGCACTATCGATTTCATCCAGCAACTGCCGTTGCACCACATAGGCCGACTCGGCGTCGTCCGGTTCCAGCTCGCCCGGAACAGCGACAGCGGCGCGCGTTCGATAAGCATTGCCCAATAGGCTGGACAACTTGTGCGATGCATGTGCAGCATGACTTGAGGCCGACATCTGAATCCTCTATTTATGTAGATAAGTTTCCGTAGCCAATCAATGCGCCGGCAGCCGATTGAACAAGACCGCCGGTCTGCGAGATCATGGATTGACCGGATAAATGTTATGCGGGCTGCGGTGCACCGGCGCCTCAAACTTGTGGTCCGGTTGCATGCGGGATGCCAGCACGACGCCCACCCCCATCAAGAGCATGCTGCCGAAAAAAGGCAGTTCCCAGTTGCCGAGGCGATCGATCAGATAGCCGGACAACACCGGCGAGATAATTGCCGCCAGCGCCGAGCCGGTATTCATCATGCCGCTGGCGGTGCCGGAGAACTCCGGCGCGATGTCCATCGGAATCGCCCACATCGGACCGATCGTCATCTCGGCAAAAAAGAAGCCGGCGCTCAGGCTGAGTATCGATATTAGCAGATCATGGTTGAGCAAGATAGGCAACAGCGACAGCAAGGACAGGAACATGCATATCGCCACCATTTGGCTGCGGGCGCGCTTCAGATTTCCTGTACGCCTGAGTATCTTGTCGCTGACGATGCCGCCCAAGGTGTCGCCGACCACGCCGGCGAAGAAGACGCTGGATGCAAACAGTGCCGATTGTTTCAGATCCAGATTATAGCTATGCAGGAAGTATTGCGGCACCCAGCTCAAGAATAGCCACAGGGTCCAGCCGTAGCAAAAATAAACGATCGTGACAGGAAGCATGCGCTTGGCCAACGGCCCCCAGGGAACCAGCACATTCTTCTTCCTGAGCGCCGGCAAGCCGGCAAGTTCTTCCTTCGATACGCCGGGATGGTCTGCGGGGTCTTCTGTGAAGGTAACCGCCCATACGATGACCCAGAGCAAGCTGAGGACGCCGCTAAAATAAAAAGACGTCCGCCACCCGTAAGCCGCCATCACGAAGACGATCGCCGCCGGCGCAACCGCGTTGCCGATGCGGGAAAAGGCATGCGTAATACCTTGGGCAAAACCGCGATTCTCTTTCTTGACCCAGCGCGACATCGCTGAAGTCGCGGCCGGAAATGTTGCGCCTTCACCCAGACCGAGCAGCAAACGGGCCAGCAGCATCGAAATCAGTCCATAGGCAAAGCCGGTCAATATGGTTGCCACCGCCCACATGCCGCCACAGACTATCAGCGTGCGTTTTGCGCCGAAGCGATCGCTGACCCAGCCGCCGATAATCTGAAAAACCAGGTAAGGATAGGCAAAGGCTGAAAACACCAGGCCGATTTGCGTCTTGTTAAGATTGAACTCCTTGCCAAAACCTGCGGCTGCGGTACTGACATTTACGCGGTCCAGATAGGTGAGGAGGTACATCAAACACAGCATCAGCAGCACAACGCTGGTTGCCCGAAAAGCCGGTCGTTTCATTTGATTGTCTCCAGTGTTTAATCAAAGGCGAGCTGGTCAAGCAGCCCAAGGTTTGGAGCCGATGCCG
>PKWQ01000138.1 GCA_003133265.1 Acetobacteraceae bacterium | reverse complement strand
GGCGCTGCTGCTGGCCGGCAGCGGCCGGCGCGTGGTCATGCACGGCCCACTCGCCGGCCCGGGACGGGAATTGCTGCGTGCGTCGCTGGCGCGCCTGGCGATCGCGCCCGCCACATCGCCCGATGCAGCCGAGGCGGCGCTCGGGCGCAGCGGCTTCGCCTTCCTGCCGCTGGAGGTGCTGGCCCCGGAACTCGCCCGGCTGCTGGCGCTGCGCGGCGTGCTCGGCCTGCGCTNNCCGCCGCGTCGGCCTCGATCGACGGGGTGTTCCACCCGCCCTACATCGCGCTGCATCTCGATACCGCCGCGGAACTGGGGCGCCGGCGCGTGGTGGTGCTGAAAGGCGGCGGCGGCGAGGCGGAATGGACCGGCGCCCGGCCGCTCGCCGTGCATGCCCTGCATCCGGTCCTGGGCCGCACCGAACAGCACTGGCCGGCGCTGGCGGATGCCGGCGGGCAGGTCGAGGCGCAGGATGCCGACGCGCTGTTCGATGTCTGGCGCGGCCGGCGGGAGGATGCGGCGGGCAGCGCGACGGTGATCGCCACCGCCGCGCTGGCGCTGTACGCCTGCGGGATCGATGAAGACCCGGCCGAGGCGGTGGCGCACGCCCGTTCGCTGTGGCGCTCGCGACCGGTGGGCTGACGAACGGGGGACTGACGGCCTCAGCCCGCCGATTTGCGCTCCGCCACCAGCGCGTCCAGCGCCGATGCCCAGGCCTCGGCCGCGTGGCGGATGTCGGCGTCGGTGTGCGCCAGCGAGACGTAGTATTTCGTCTCGCCCTTGAAGATGCCGCGCTCGCGCAGCAGGCGGTTGAACTGGCGCCCCAGCGCCGCATCCGCCCGCAGCGAGCTGCGGTAGTCGCGCACCGGTTCGTCGGTGAACAGCACGTCGAACAGCACCGGCTCGCCGATCACCTGCGCCGGCAGCCCCGAGCGCTTCAGCAGTTCCGCCAGCCGCCCGGTCAGTTCGCGGCCGTTGGCGAAGGCGCGTTCGTAGGCGCCGGGGCGTCGCAGCACCTCCAGCGTGGCGAGCCCCGCCGCGGCGGCGACCGGATTGGCCGACAGCGTGCCGATCTGCGGCAGGAAATCCGCCTCGGCCACGGCGGCGCGGTCGAAATGCGCCATGATGTCGGCGCGTCCGGCGATCGCGGCCAGCGGAAAGCCGCCGCCGACGATCTTGCCCAGGGTGCAGATGTCGGGAACCACGCCGTAATATGCCTGCGCCCCGCCATAGGCGAAGCGGAAGCCGGTGACCACCTCGTCGAAGATCAGCGGGATGCCGTGCTCGGCGGTGACCTTGCGCAGCGCCTCCAGGAAGCCCGGCGCCGGCGGGATCAGCCGCTGGAACGGCTCGACGATCACGCCGGCCAGCTCGTCCTTGTGCTCGCGGATCAGGCTCGTCATCGTCTCGATGTCGTTGAACGGGGCGATCAGCACCTCGTCGCGCACGCTGCGCGGAATGCCCGCCGAGTCCGGGATGGCCTGGGGGAAGTTGCCGGGCTGCTTGGGCGCCATGCTCATCAGCGCGTAGTCGCCCATGCCGTGGAAGCCGCCCTCGAACTTCAGGATCTTGTCGCGCCGGCGGAAGGCGCGGGCGAGGCGCATCGCATACAGATCGGCCTCGGTTCCGGTGCAGACGAAACGCACCTGCTCGGCGCAGGCAACCGCATCGACGATGGCCTCGGCCAGTTGGATGCCGTGCCGGTTGGCGCCGAAGAACGTGGTGCCCAGCGGCACCTGCGCCAGCACCGAAGCCGTGACATCCGGGTGCGCGTGGCCGATGAACATCGGACCCGAACCGAGCAGGAAATCGACATACTCGTTGCCGCTCTCGTCCCAGACCCGCCCGCCGCGGCCCTCGCGGATGACGATGTCAGCCGGCAGGTTGCCGAAGCTGCCACCCGGCACGACGCGCTTGGCGGTGTCGATCAGGGCGCGTTCGGCGTCATTGCAGGTGATCACGTTCATTGTCCCGATACCCCTCGGCTGGTGTCGGGGCCATCCTAGCCGTGTCGGGCGGGGCTGTCGCCGGGCCAATGGCGAAGCGCTCGGCCAGCGTGACCGCCAAACCCGTCACCGGGTCCGGTGCAATCCACATCCGTCGCGGAAAGCCCCGGATAAGGCCGCCTTTTTCACCGGTATGGTCATTTTCCGTGTCATATTGATCTGGATCAATGTGTCGGCGCGACTCCTCCCGCGACTATTGGCCACGTTCTGGAGTCTCACTCGAGAGGAAGGATGGAGTGAACATGCCGAACAATGATGCCCCACTGACGCTGTTGGATGAGGCCGCGATCAGAGCAGCGGATTTGCGGCACAGCCCATACGACTTCGCGTTTGTGGAGCATGCGATCGCGCCGCAATTCAAGGAAGAGGTGCTGCGCGATGCGCCGCCCATTCCCGACCGCGGCAGCTATGCCCTGCCCAGCCTGCGCTATGGGCCGCGATTCGGCGCCGCCATCCAGGACCTGCTCAGTCCGCGTTTCCGCCGGGTTGTCGAGGACAAGTTCGATACCGACCTCAGCGCCTGTCCGCCGGCGATCGTCATGATGGGTAATACCACCGGCCATTACAACGAAGGCCATGCCCACCCGGATTCGAAGCACAAGATCATCACCGTTCTGCTTGGTTTCTCGCGGGAGTGGCCGTACGAGCGTGGCCGGCTGCGGGTGCTGCGCAGCTCCGACCGCGAGGATTTCGAGTTTGAGTTCGCGCCCGAGTTCGGCCGCATGCTGATGTTCCGCGTTTGCGACCATTCCTGGCACGGCTTCCTGCCGCAGAAGGGTCAGCGGATGAGCCTGCAGCTCTGCTTCGTCGACTCCGAATGGTATGTCCGCAAGGAGTATTTCCGGCACAGCATCAGCGCCTTCGTGAAATCGGTGCCGCTGCTGCGCAAGGTGATCGAGTGGGCGCCGCGTTAGGCGGTCGTGCGATCACCGCGCCGATGCAGGCTGTGTCTTTCCGTGCTGGAGTGTAAATATTGACTTACCCAAGCCTGCCCGATGTGCCCACGGTTGCAAGCCATTTCAGCAGGGCCTTGCGTGATGCTGTCCGTGTAGAGAAGCCATATCGGCTTTGGCGGCTGAAGAACATAATGCCGGAAAGCATGTGTACCGGCGTGCTGGTTCTGCCCATCGCACCGCTTTTCCTTGGCAACACGGACGGCACCCGCAATAGCTACAACGCCCAGCGCACCTTCTTCACGCCCAAGCTGCGCGAGGATTTTCCGGCCGTTCAGGTCTTCGCCGAGGCGATGCAGCAGCCGGAGGTGGCGCGCCAGTTTGCCGAGACCTGCTTTGTCGATGTCGTTGGCAGCTATCTGCGCATGGAATACATCCAGGATACCGACGGTGCCTGGCTGGAGCCGCACCGCGACATCCCCGAAAAACTGTTTTCGATGGTGATCTATCTCTGCACCGGGCCGGAAGCCAAGAACTGGGGCACCGACATCTACGACGACGACCGGAAATGGATCGGGCGCTCCGAAGCTGAATTCAACAGCGCGACGATCTTCAAGGCCGGTCCCAACACCTGGCACGGCTTCGATAAGCGCCCGATCATCGGCGTGCGGCGTTTGTTTGAGATCAACTACGTCAGCCCGACCTGGCGCGACCGTGAACAGCTTGCCTTTCCGGACCGGCCGATCGCGCTCGCGTGAACCGCATATCGTCGAGGGGGCGCCACATCGTGCATACCGACACCGACAGCGGATTTACAGCCAGGAGCTTCCGGGGCCGGCATGGCGGCACCGAGCATTTCATCAATGTCAGTGCGTGCGACCATCTCACGCTGCAAGAGCAGATCGAGCTGTTGGAAGAACGCTACACCGAGGGGTTGCGCACGCTCGGTCTTGGCGAGGAGACGGCGGTGTTCCGCCGTATCTATCTCAGCGATGCGATCAATCAGGCGGCGATCGTGCGCCAGAGCACTATTCTGACCGAGACGCCGGACAACCCGGTCGCGGTCTCGATCGTGCAGCAGCCGCCGCTGCCGCGCGCGAAGATCGCGATGCTGGCGTATCACATCGAAACCGACGATCGCTTCGTCAAGCAACGGCTGTCGCCCAGGCATCTGCTGGTGGAGAAGAACGGCCAGCGCCATCTGTGGAGCACGCGGCTTTGCGCCGGGGGACACGACAATGCGGTGTCCGCGGGCGCACAGACGCGCATCGTGTTCGACGACCTGGTGCAGGCGCTGTCGGACCAGCGCGCCAATCTGGCCGAGAACTGCGTGCGCACCTGGCTTTATGTCAAGGATGTCGACGTGTTCTATCAGGCCATCGTCGATGCCCGCGGCGATCTGTTCCTGCAGCACGGCTTGAACAAAGACACGCACTACATCGCCAGCACCGGGATCGAGGGTGCCTGCGCGCACCAGTTGGATCTGATTTCGATGGATGCCTATTCCAATCTGGGGCTGAAGCCGGGACAGATGACATATCTGAACGACTTCGACCGGCTGTGCGCGACCAAGGACTACGACGTGCATTTCGAGCGCGGTACCCGCATCGGCTATGCCGACCGGGCGCATCATTTCATCTCCGGCACCGCCAGCATCGACAAGGTCGGCAAGGTGGTGCATCCGGGCAACGTGCTCGCCCAGCTCGACCGCGCGCTGGAGAATGTCGAGGGCTTGCTGAGCGCGGGCACGGCGCATCTG
This sequence comes from Acetobacteraceae bacterium, assembly GCA_003133265.1. GTDB lineage: Bacteria > Pseudomonadota > Alphaproteobacteria > Acetobacterales > Acetobacteraceae > PALSA-911. Next base: position 4,576 of record PKWQ01000138.1, on the reverse strand, counting down.
GACGATATGATGCACCTGACCGTCTATCTGCGCGATCCATCGGACTATGCCGCCGTCGAGGGACATCTGTCCCGGGTGCTGCGCGATATGCCGACGCAGATCGTGCAGGGGCCGGTTTGCCGGCCGGAATGGCTGATCGAGGTCGAGGGCACTGCGGTGGTGGACAACAATCAGCCGGAATTCCCCACCTTCTGAGCCGTTCGCCGGCCCAGACCCACCCTGCCCAGACGGCGACGCAACCCTCATCCGTGGAGAACAATCGTTGACCCGGCTGGCTCCGGCACGCTAGGGCTTGTGGCGGGCCACACCCCCCCACCGGGGTGCTTCTCTTCTGAAAGGGAGAGCCACAGGATGGCACTCGCATCTACGCAGCCGGCATTGCGTCCGGAAAACCCCAATTTCTCATCTGGTCCTTGCGCCAAGCGCCCCGGCTATACGCTGGCGGCACTCGGTGGCGCCCTGCTGGGCCGCAGCCATCGGGCCAAGGAGCCCAAGGCACGGCTGGCCGAGGTGATCGACCGCTCTCGCGCCCTGCTCGGCATGCCCGACGATTACCGGCTCGCCATCGTGCCGGCCTCCGACACCGGCGCGGTCGAGCTCGCCCTGTGGTCGCTGCTCGGCGCCCGCGGCGTCGATGTGCTGGCCTTCGAGAGCTTCTCCGGCCAGTGGGCCACCGACGTGCTGAAGCAGCTCAAGCTGGGCGACGCGCGCGTGCTGGAAGCGCCCTATGGCAAGCTGCCCGATCTGACACAGGTCGATTTCAATCACGATGTCGTCTTCACCTGGAACGGCACCACGTCCGGCGTGCGGGTGCCGAACGGCGACTGGATCGCCGACGACCGGGCCGGCCTGACCATCTGCGACGCCACCTCGGCCGCCTTCGCCATGAAGTTGGATTGGAAGAAACTCGATGTCGTCACCTGGTCCTGGCAGAAGGTGCTGGGCGGAGAGGCGGCGCACGGCATGCTGGCGCTGTCGCCGCGCGCGGTGGAGCGGCTGCTGACCTACAAGCCCGCATGGCCGCTGCCGAAGATTTTCCGCCTGACCTCCGGCGGCAAGCTGAACGAGGGCGTGTTCCGTGGCGAGACCATCAACACCCCGTCGATGCTCTGCGTCGAGGATGCGCTGGACAGCCTGCGCTGGGCCGAGAGCGTCGGCGGTCTGACCGGCCTGTTCGCCCGCTGCGACGCGAACCTGGTCGCCGTCGCCGACTGGGTGGCGCGCACGCCCTGGATCGACTTTCTGGCGGAAGACCCGGCCACGCGCTCCTGCACCGCGATCTGCCTGAAGATCACCGCGCCCTGGTTCGCCGGACTCGGTGCCGACGCGCAGACCAAGGCGGTGAAGCAGATCGTCGCGCTGCTGGAGCGGGAAGGCGTCGCCTATGACATCGCCGGCCACCGTGACGCGCCGCCGGGCCTGCGCATCTGGGGCGGCGCGACCATCGAGGCCGGCGACGTCCGGGTGATGCTGCCCTGGGTCGCATGGGCCTACGAGACCGTCGCCGCCGAATACGCAGCTTCCCGCGCAGCGGAGTAAGACCGATGGTAAAAGTTCTGATTAGCGACAAGCTGTCCCCAGCCGCTGTCGACATCTTCCGCGCGCGCGGCATCGACGTCGATCTCAAGCCCGGCCTGTCGCCCGCCGATCTGCGCGCCATCATCGGCCAGTACGACGGCCTCGCCATCCGTTCGGCGACCAAGGCGACCAAGGAACTGCTGGAGGCGGCGACCAACCTGAAGGTGGTCGGCCGCGCCGGCATCGGCGTCGACAACGTGGACGTGAAGTCGGCCACCGCGCGCGGTGTGGTGGTGATGAACACGCCGCACGGCAACGCCATCACCACCGCCGAGCACGCCATCGCCATGATGTTCGCGCTCGCCCGGCAGATCCCGGAGGCGAGCGCCTCGACCAAGGCCGGGAAGTGGGAAAAAAACCGCTTCATGGGCGTGGAGCTGACCGGCAAGACCCTCGGCCTGATCGGCTGCGGCAATATCGGCTCCATCGTCGCCAACCGCGCCGTCGGGCTGCACATGAAGGTGCTCGCCTACGATCCGTTCCTGTCGGAGAAGCGGGCGCTCGATCTGGGTGTGGAGAAGGTGGAGTTGGACGCGCTGCTGGGCCGGGCCGACTTCATTACCCTGCACACGCCGCTGACCGACGCGACGCGCAACATCCTGTCCGGGGACGCGCTGGCGAAGACCAAGAAGGGCGTACGCATCGTCAACTGCGCCCGTGGCGGTCTGGTGGACGAGGCGGCGCTGGCCGAGGCGATCAAATCCGGCCACGTCGCCGGTGCGGCGCTGGACGTGTTCGAGACCGAGCCGGCAACCGAAAGCCCGCTGTTCGCGCTGGAGAACGTGGTCTGCACCCCGCATCTGGGCGCGGCCACGACCGAGGCGCAGGAGAACGTGGCGTTGCAGGTCGCCGAGCAGATGAGCGATTTCCTGCTGACCGGCGCGGTGGCGAACGCGATCAACATGCCCTCGGTCAGTGCCGAGGACGCGCCGCGCCTGAAGCCCTACATGGAGCTTTGCCGCCTGCTGGGGGCCTTTGCCGGGCAACTGACCCAGGCGCGGGAAGGGGTGATCCGCCGCGTTGCCATCGAATATGAGGGACTGGCGGCGGCGCTGAACCAGCGTCCGCTGTCCGCCGCCGTGCTCGCCGGGCTGATGTCGCCGATGATGGAGGGGGTGAACATGGTCAACGCCCCCATCGCCGCGCGCGAGCACGGCATCGACGTGGCCGAAACGGTGCATGACCGGCCGAGCGAGTACCAGACCCTGGTCCGCGTGACGGTGGAGACCGACACCATGTCCCGTTCGGTGGCCGGCACGCTGTTCGCGGGTTCCCGCCCGCGCCTGGTGGAGGTCAAGGGCATCAAGGTGGAGGCGGATTTCGCGCCGCACATGCTGTATGTCACCAACCAGGACAAGCCGGGCTTCATCGGCCGCTTCGGCGCGACGCTGGCCGGTGCCGGGATCAACATCGCCACCTTCCATCTCGGCCGCGCCGATGCCGGCGGCGATGCGATCTGCCTGGTGTCGGTGGACGAAGCGGTGCCGGAGGAGGTGCTGGACATGGTCCGCACCTTGCCGCTGGTGATGCAGGCGACGGCGCTGAGCTTCTGATCCTGCGACGACGGACGCTAACCTGATTGGGCCAGCAGCCGCTTCGGCGCCGTCATGCGGAAGCTGCGCCCGACCAGGTCGGTGATCTCGTCCCAGTCGGTCTGGCGGGTGAGGCGCACGCCGATCCAGCCCCTATGGCCTAAATAGGGCGGCACGAAGAACCGCTCCGGCGCGGCGCCGACCAGGATGTCTTGCGCGCCGCGTGGCGCCTTGCACCAGAAGCTGCTGTCGGTGGAGATGTGCAGGACGAAGATCTTATCCCGGATGCGGAAGGTCGCCTCGCCCCATGTCTCCTTCTCGGCTGCTTCGGGCAGCGCGAGGCAGATCGCGCGCAGGCGGTCCAGGGGACGAAGCTTGGCGCGCAGGTCGGTTGATCGGCGCTTCGCCGGGATTTCCCGTTCAGCCATGGCGTTCACCTCTTTCGGCGTCGGCTTCATTTACCGTCAAGCGCCGCCCGTGCGAAATCGGCGGCGGGGCCGGTTCGGTCCAGCATCCGGGCCAGTCCCGCCGCCACCACCGCCGAATGGGCGATCTGCCACGGCTCGCTCAGATGCTCGACCGTGCCGAAGAACGCCGCGCGCGGGTAGCGGCTGCGGTTGGGCAGTTCCAGGAAGCGGCCGCCATTCGCCTCGTACACCGCCCGGATCGCCGCCAGCGTGGCATCGGGCACCGGCACATCGGCGAAGCCGGTGGGCAGGCCACCGATCACCAGCACGCCGCGCGCGCTCATGCGCCGGGTGAAGTCCCCTATCAGCGCCGCGCCGTAGCCGCCCGCGATCTGCCGCGCGCCCGGCTCCGTCGGGCGCAGCGTCGCCAGCCCGGCCCGGCTTGCCGCCGCCAGCGCCTCGGAGTGGCCGATATGGTCGCCCCATGCGTTGCTGATCCCGATCGTCTCGGCGCGCGGATCGCGGAAACGCAGCAGCACCAGGGCGTGCTCGATCAGGCTCATCAGGCCGCTGCGCAGGTCGAAGGCGAACAGCGCGCCCGTCCAGCGTCGCGGCGGCAGGGCGGCGAGGGTGGCCTGGTCGTGGCGGAACATGATCGCCGCGTCCGGTCCCNNAGCGGTGGCGGCGCGGGTGCGCGTATATTGCGTGTCCTCCATCGGCATGTAGACGACATCGCCGGCCCGTAGCAGCGGTGCCCAGCGGGCGAACAGATAGTCGAGCCCGATGCCCACCGCGACGCCGCCATTGACGCAGGGAACGCCGAGCGCCGGCTCGATGGTTTCGCAGCGGTGCGAATAGGGGCCGTTGGAGCCGGCCAGGATCACCAGCTTGCGCCCGGCGATCGCCGCCCCGCGCGCCAGCCGCGTATCGATCTGCCGCTCCAGGAAGCCATGGGCGAGCGGCCGGTCCAGCATCGCGCCGAACAGCGCCGCGTAGAGCAGCAGCGAGGCAAGGCAGGGCAGGACCAGCCGGCGCATGCTCAGAACTGGAAATACAGGA
>PKWQ01000384.1 GCA_003133265.1 Acetobacteraceae bacterium | reverse complement strand
GCGCCGCCGATATTGAACACCAGCGGCGGCAGCGGATTCGGGAAGTTCTTCGAATCCGCGCCGGCCGTCAGCAGCACGATGTTGAACAGGATATAGGACACGCCGATCGTGGTGATCATCGCCGCCGGTCCCTTGACGTTACGCAAGGGGCGCAGCGACACGCGCTCTATCACTACGCCGAGCACGCCGGAAAATGCCATAGTAACCGCGAAGGTCACCAGCAGCACGCCGATCAGCGGCAGGCCGTTCATGACGATGTCCTGACCGGAAAGCCCGAACATCCGCAACGTCCACATGGCCACGAACGAGCCGACCATGAAGACGTTGAAGTGCGAGAAGTTGATGAGTTCGAGGATGCCGTAGACCAGGGTGAACCCGAGCGCGAGTAAAGCATACATCGCGCCCAGGCTCAGTCCGTTGATTGTCTGCTGCAACAGAAGATCGAAAAGCGTCATCGAGTCTGGCCGGTCCCGCGCGCGGTCAGGATAGCGGCGCCACACCGATATAGTGGTATTGCGCGCTGATGTCGTCCAACGGCTTCGTGGTATCGCGCTTGATCTGGAAGATGCTGACCGTGCGGTCCTTCAGATCGCCGTTCTCGTCGAACGACACGGTACCTTGCAGCGTCGGTGTCTTCGCGGTCTGGATCGCGTCGCGCACCGCGTCGCGGGTCACCGGCTTTCCGGTGGCGGCCACGCGGCGGGCGGCATCGACGATCACCAGCGCGCCGTCATAGGCGGTGATCGAATAGTCGTCCGGCACCTCGCCGAAGCGGGTCTTGTAGTGGCGAATGAACTCCGCGAGCTTGGTGTCCTCGGTCAGATGCGGCGAGGCGATGGTGGCGTACCAGTCCTCGTTGGCCGGGTAGCCGACCCCGGTCAGCAGCTCGGGACCGTACATGCCGTCGCCGCCGGCCTTGATCATCTTGGGAATGATGTCATATGCCTGCTTGGCCACCTTCACGCCGGCCTGCAACACGCCGCCGTAATACAGCGCGTCGGGATTGAGCGATTTGACCTTGGTCAGCACGGCGGTGTAGTCGGCGGCCTTCGGGTCGAGCCGGTCGCGGCCGAGCACCTTGATGCCCTTGGCTTCCGCCTGCGCCTGGAAGGCATCCGAGAGTCCGACGCCATAGGCGCCGCTGTCGTCCAGCACATAGACCGACTTCACCTTCAGCGTCTCGGCGAGGTAGTTGGCCATGTTCGGGCCCTGGAAGGCATCCGTGGTGACCGTGCGGAAATAGATCGGCTTGCCGGCCGGGCGATACTGGGCGGCGAATTTCGGATTGGTCAGGTCGGGATTGGTGGAGGCCGGCGTGATGATCGCCAGATTGCCCTGGCTGAGGATCGGTGCCATCGCCTTGCCGGCGCCCGACATCTGCGGGCCGATCGCGGCGACCACCTGCTTGTCGGACACGAATTTGCGTGCGTTGGTCGCCGCCTGTGCCGGATCGTACTGGCCGGACGTGGCGGTGCCGTCATCCAGCGTGACGATCTCGATCTTATAGCCGGGGACGCTGCCGGCACTGTTGGAATCCTCCAACGCCAGCACCGCGCCCTGGCGGATCAGGTTGGCCGCGTGCGCGTCCGCCCCTGTCAGCGAGAGATTGATCCCGACCTTGATCACCTTATCCTCCGCATGGGCGGGCGTAGCGGCTACACCACCCAGGACGGCAGCGACGGCGGTAGCGATGAATATATGGGCGACTGCCCGGCGCGTTGGCATTGTTTCTTCTCCCTGCATTTGGTAGGCGCGACACAATAGGAAGCTGCCCATCATTCAGTCACGAAATTTTGTACCGCGAAAGTCCTCAATGGCCCCCCCGCTGCTTCTTCTGAAAGAAATCGTCGTCTCGTTCGGCACGGCGCCGCTGCTGGCCGGGGCGGAGCTTGCCGTTTCCGCCGGCGACCGCATCTGCCTGGTCGGGCGCAACGGCTCCGGCAAGTCGACCTTGCTGAAGATCGCCGCCGGCCTGATCCGCCCCGATTCGGGCACGCGCTTCGCCCAGCCCGGCGCGACGATCCGGTATTTGCCGCAGGAACCGGACTTTTCCGGCTTCGCCACCACCGGCGCGTTCGTCGAGGCCGGCCTCGGGCCGGGCGACGACCCACACCGCGCGACCTATCTGCTGAGCGAGCTTGGCCTGACCGGCGAGGAGCACCCGGGCCAACTCTCCGGCGGCGAGGCGCGCCGCGCGGCGCTGGCGCGCACCCTCGCGCCGTCGCCCGACATATTGCTGCTGGACGAGCCGACCAACCATCTCGATCTGCCGGCCATCGAGTGGCTGGAGCGCGAATTGGCCTCGATGCGCTCCGGCCTGGTGCTGATCAGCCACGACCGGCGCTTGCTGGAGCGGCTGTCGCAAGGGATCGTCTGGCTGGATCGCGGCGTAACGCGCACGCTGGATCGCGGTTTCGCCCATTTCGAGGCCTGGCGCGACGAGGTGCTGGAGCAGGAGGAGCGCGACCGCCACAAGCTGGGCCGCAAGCTGGCGATGGAGGAGGATTGGCTGCGCTACGGCGTCACCGCGCGGCGCAAGCGCAATGTGAAGCGGCTCGCCGATCTGCACACGCTGCGGCGCAAGCGCCGCGAACAGCGCGGCAGCGCGACCACGCTGCGCATGGAGGCGACGGAGACGGATGGGTCCGGCCGGCTGGTGGTGGTCGCCGATCACGTCTCCAAATCCTATGGCGGGCGGCCGATCGTGCGCGATTTCACCACCCGTATCCTGCGCGGCGACCGCGTCGGCATCGTCGGGCCGAACGGCGCCGGCAAGACGACGCTGCTCGGGCTGCTGACCGGGGTGCTGGCGCCGGATTCCGGCGAGATAAAGCTGGGGGCCAGCCTGACCATCGTCTCGCTCGATCAGCGCCGCGCCAGCCTCGACCCCAACGAGACGCTCGCCAACGCACTGACCGGCGGGCACGGCGAGCGGGTGATCATCGCCGGGCAGTCGCGCCATGTGATCAGCTATATGAAGGATTTCCTGTTCGCGCCGGAGCAGGCCAACACGCCGGTAGGCGTGCTGTCGGGCGGCGAGCGCGGGCGGCTGATGCTGGCGCGCGCCCTGGCGCAGCCGGCCAACCTGCTGGTGCTGGACGAGCCGACCAACGACCTGGACCTGGAGACGCTCGACCTGTTGCAAGAACTGCTCGGCGATTATCCCGGCACGGTGCTGGTGGTCAGCCACGACCGCGACTTCCTGGACCGCGTGGCGACATCGGTGATCGCCTCGGAGGGCGACGGGCGCTGGGTGGATTATGCCGGCGGCTATTCCGACATGCTGGCGCAGCGCGGGCCGGTTGCCACGGCGGCGACGGTGGTAAAGACGCGGCCGACGGCACGGACCGAACCGGCGCCGCAGCGCGCCAGGCGGCTGTCGTTCAAGGACAAGCACGCGCTGGAGACGCTGCCGGGCAAGATCGCGGCGTTGCAGGCCACGATCGCGAAGTTACAAACGTTACTGGCCGATCACGACCTGTACGCGAAAAACCCCGCCCGCTTCCAGAAAGCCACGCAAGACCTCACCGCCGCTGAACAGGCGCTGGCGGCTTCGGAGGAACAGTGGCTGACCCTGGAGATGATGCGCGAGGCGCTGGAGGCGTAGAATCCGGCGCGGCGCGCTACCGGCGGAAGCGCAGGTCGATCCCCCGCGCCCGCCAGCCTGCCTCGATGGCGTCCAGATCGGTGAAACCCGACGGGTTGGCCCTGGAGGGCGACTGCGCCAGCCGCGGCTGGCCCTCGCGCCGCCAGATGCCCAGCAGCCGGCGCAGTTCGATCAGCGGGTCGGCATGATCGTCGACGCGCAGATCGAGATCGGGGAAATCCTCGGTCGTGGTCAGCCGCATCGCCGCCGACTGCCGGCCGCGCCGGTCACCGCCCGCCGCCTGGCCGGCATCCAGCGCCGCCATCAGCCGTTCTGGCAAATCGAGGCCGGTCTCGCTGCCGACACACGCCAACGTGTCGCGCACCACGTCCGGCCCGGCCAGCATGTTGCCGGCGACGCTGACATGCGGCGCGTCGGCGCTGCCGCACCATTCCACGCAGTTCTGTCCGGTGAAGGCGGCGGTGCGGCCCAGCCGGTCCACCGCATGCACCTGCCGCAACCCCCTGCCCTCGTCGCCGGTCAGCGCGCCCTCGATCGCGGCGGCGGGCGACAAGCCGCGCGCCATGCCGTCCAGGATCGCCGGGCCGAGATAGCGGTTGGTCATCGACTGGGTGGAGACCGCGCCGACGCCCGCGCGCACGAACGGGCACATCGCGCCGACGGCGAAGGCGCGCGTGGTGACCGCGACGGCGAAGGCGTCGGTGGCGGGATCGTGGATAACGATAGACCAGGTCATATCTCAGCCTCCCGCACGCCCTCGCCGGTTTCCAGTCCGAGATAGATGCGCTGCACGTCGGGATCTTCGGCGAGCCTGTCCGCCGGACCTTCCAGCACCGTGCGCCCGGTCTGCAACACATAGGCGTAGTCCGACACTTCCAGCGCCAGCTCCACCGACTGCTCGGCCAGCAGCAGGGTCAGGCCGGACTGGCGCAGCCGCACCAGCGTCTCGTACAGGCTCTCCACCACCGCCGGCGCGAGCCCCAGGCTCGGCTCGTCCAGCATCAGCAGGCTGGGATCGCTCATCAGCGCGCGGCCGGTGGCGAGCATCTGCCGCTCGCCGCCCGAGAGCGTGCCGGCGCGCTGGCGGCGACGCTCGGCCAGCCGGGGAAACAGCGCGAACACCTTGTCCAGCAATTCCGGCACCCGCGTCCGGTCGGCTAACACGGTCGCGCCCAGGCGCAGATTCTGCTCCACGGTCTGCTGCACGAACAGCCGCCAGCCCTCCGGCGACAGCGCCA
>PKWQ01000471.1 GCA_003133265.1 Acetobacteraceae bacterium | reverse complement strand
CCGCCGCGAAGATCGCACACCGCGCGCGAACGCCGCACGCACTTGGGGGCAATGACCGAGGCGACGGCCCAAGAAAGAAGCCCTGCCATGTCCGCTCCACCCCTCAGGCTCCTGACGGCCCCACCGCCGCAACTATTTTTCACCGGGAAAGGTGGGGTCGGGAAGACATCGTTGGCCTGCGCCATCGGTTTGGTTGAGCGTGGCCTACAAGTGCATCTCAGCACCACGGACCCGGCAGCGCACCTCGTGATGACGCTCGCCGGAGATGCGCTGCCAGGACTGCTGGTGGACCGCATTGACCCGAAGGTCGAGACCGAGCGCTATGTCGAGCGGATCATGACCACGCGCGGCCGCGACCTGGACGAGCAAGGCGCAGCCCTGCTGCGGGAGGACTTGCGCTCGCCCTGCACCGAGGAAGTGGCGGTGTTCCACGCCTTCTCACGCATCGTGGCCGAGGCGCGCAGCGCGTCTTCCTCCTGCCCTGGCAGGCAAGCCCGCCGGTCGGGTTGTCCGCGCTACGGCGCTTGGCTGCCTGATTCTATGCAATCCGTACCAGCAACTCACCGCAAAGCTGCCCCGGGCCGATGAAAAGCCAGCCACTCACGGCGCGGCCCGGCGCAAGCGTCGGAACGGGGCCGACCGCCTGTCCGCAGTCGCCCCCAACGCGATCCCCCAACGTGGTCAGCGGGAGCCGCCGCCCATCGGCCCATGCATCATTCCCATGCGGTGGCGCGTCATGGGCACTCCACGGCCTTCGCCACAGTAAGAATTGCTCAACCAACAAGGAGAGACCTATGAGCCGAACTGTCGCCATCATCATCGCCGCCTGTGTGCTCGCAGTGGCGTCGGGGTGAGGCGCAGATCCTTTTTGACGGCGGGTGCAGCCGCCGCGGCATCGCCGGCGTTGGCATCGCTATCGCGTCCCGCCACCGCGGAGCGTGTCGCGAAGCCCCTGACACGTACATGGAGCTGCTCTCCGAACCGCTATGAGATCACGCTCCATGGCGCCGCCGTTTCGTGCGACTGCTTCGGTCTGGACGCCTTGCCCGGGCGGGTTTCGTCGAAGCCGGCCTGCAGGGCGGGGCGGCGACCGCCGAGGCCACAGTCATATCGTGCTACTCGACCTTGAATGCCCGCATGACTGGTACCTTGATCTAATCCAGGACGACCGCAATCCAGCGGCAGCAGCGAACACAGCCGCCGCGACTCCCAACCGCAACGGCGCCATCAAGATCCCCGACCAGGCAAAAGCCAATACGACGCCGATGTCTAGGCTGGATGATGCGAGAACCCATATACCGGGTTTGGAGCGCCACATGTGACGCCGTTCGCGCAGAACGTACAGTAAGGCCTGATTGCCGAACACGAGCGTGACCAACGCCAAGGTTTGCAGCTCTTCTTGACCGAGCCCAAGTTGAAATTTCTCGATTGCCAGCATCGTGGTCGAAAATCCGAGCTTGCACACCCCGAGCACCACGGCGGCACGGGTAATGTCGCGCATTCGCCATACGCTTGGAGAGGGCGCGAAGCTCGCGCGGTCTGTCGTGAGCGACATGCTGAGGAAGTCATTCGTCAACATCATCAACACCATGAGGACCGGCGTCATGACCGCGTGACCCGTCAGCCCGAGCCCGATGCCCAGAAACAGGACGATCTCGATCTTTTTCACCAGCATGTTGAACGTATAGGTCAGCAGCCGCTGGAACCCGATCCGGCCCTCACGAACGGCAAAGACGATGCCTGCAAGCCCGGGTTCGGTCATCACCATACCGGCCGATGCCTTGGCGACGTCGGTTGCAGAGGAGACCGCTATGCCGATCTGCGCCTGTCGCAGCGCGGGCGCGTCGTTTGTGCCGTCGCCGCACATTCCGACCACATGGCCGCGACTCTGGAACGCCTTCACCAACCGATACTTCTCCTCCGGCACCCCACGGGCATAGACGCCGAAGCGATCGGTTTCGGGCGCACCGGAAAGCTGGTCGGATGGGCAAACGTCGCCGTTGATGCCAACCATTCGGGCGATTGTCGCGGCTGTGGCCGGTGAGTCTCCGGTCACCATGACGGTGCGGACATGCATGTCGCGCAGTGTCGCGATGAGTTCCGCCGAATCCTGCCGTGGCGGATCGCTGAGCGCAATGAGACCAACAAGACGCAGCGGCCGAGACGACCCCATGGCAACAGCGATGATCCGATGTCCCTGCTCGGCGAGTTCGTTCACGAGACGCCTGGCATCCGCGGGTGTTTCTGCCAGCTCGGCAATCACCGCGAACGCGCCCTTGACGATCTGGCGTTCGCTTCCGTCGCGACCGAGGGCGGTGGCCTCGGAAATTCTGGTTGTCGGATCGAAGGGACGAAGCGCGTTACATGCTCGGTCGCGGTGCCTCCGGCTTCCTTGGCCGCGGCGGTTCGGATGGCGCTGTCGAGGGCGATTATGCGGAACTTGACTACATTAGGCAGCCTAGCCTAAATCGAAACGGACAGGCCGGCGCTCTTGATAAGCCTCACGGCGCGGGTGACGTGTCGTGAGGCGTTGCCAGTTAATCGGCGTAGCTCCATTTGTCGCAATAGCCATACTTTACAGTTTTATCTGGCAAGAGCCTAGCCAAGAAGCAAAACGCAATACGGTGGTCTTCTTTGAACGTTCGGTAAGCTACGCATCCGGCGAAGATCATTGCTCGGCGCCCAGCCAGCAGTTCCGTGAGATTGTGGGCCACATTCGGCGTAGTTTCTATCACATAGGACTTCGTCAGCCCTACGGAAGGGGATGGATACATGGGCGGAGCGCCACTAACGGCCTGAATATTCAGACAGGGAAGTCGATCTGGCAGATCAATGGATGCGGTCAATCCCGTGTCGATTTGATAATCGAGGAATCTTACGATCGGTTTGGAGAACTGAATCCCCAAGGCGGGCTCTTTCCCGACATTCAGATATTCAACTCTGACAATCAAGCCCTGTGTCCCAACGGAGGTGGCAGTATCGGAATATGCAGGGCTGTTCAATGCTGACA
>PKWQ01000176.1 GCA_003133265.1 Acetobacteraceae bacterium | reverse complement strand
GATCATCAGGCAGTAGCCGCGCGCCAGTCCCCACACGCCGCCGGAGGTGCCGACGTCCAGATACTTGATGCCCTTGGTCCGCAATTCCCGCCCGCGCCGGACATCGTCCTTGAAGTTGGTATTGCCGCCGTCGATGACGATGTCGTCCGCCCGCATCAGGGTGCCAAGCTGGGCGATGGTCTCCTCGGTGATCTTGCCCGACGGCAGCATCACCCAGACGGCGCGCGGGGACGCGCCCAGCGCCTCGACCAGCGCCGGCACCGACGCGGCGGCGTGTGCGCCGGCTTCCTTGGCCAGCGCCTCGCCCGGCGCGGGATTGGCGTCGTAGACCACGCAGGAATGTCCCGCCCGCGTCAGGCGCCGCACGATGTTGCCGCCCATCCGGCCGAGGCCGATCACGCCGATCTGCATCTTTGTCTCCGTTTCGCTCCAGGTGGCGCCAGACTATCCCTTTATGGGTATGTGACCTAGACCAGCACCCCGCTCGCGCCCAGCGCCGCCGCCGCCGCCAGCACGATCAGCGGGTGCAGCTTCGAGCGCAGGAAGATCGCCGTCGCCACCACGGTCATCAGGAAGGTCGGCAGCGTGGCCGAGGTGGTGCGCGTCAGCAGCACCGCGCCGGCCATCACCAGCCCGACCGTCACCGGAACGATGCCGGCCTGCACCAGCTTGCGCCAGCGCGCGTCGCGGAAGCGGAACCAGACCGAGGAGACCGCGAGCGTCAGCAGGCAGGAGGGCCAGGTCATCGCGAACGTCGCCACCAGCGCGCCGGACAGCCCGGCGACGCGCCAGCCGATCAGCGTCGATACCAGCATGTTCGGCCCCGGCGCCGCCTGCGCCAGCGCATACATCGAGGCGAACTCCCGCGCCGTCATCCAGTGCTGCACATCCACAACCTGGCGCTGCATCTCCGGCAGGATGGAATTGCCGCCGCCGAACGCCAGCAGCGAGAGCTGGGCATAGATCGTGGCCAGCGCGATCAGCGTGTCGTTCATCGTTCGAAGTTCGCCAGCAGCAGGATCGAGGCGGGCGCGAACACCAGCACCACATACAGCAGCGGCACGCGCAGCAACCCGGCGGCGATGAATGTCAGGACCGCGATGCAGAGCGCCAGCGGCCGTCTGCCGAGCGGGGCGGCGATCTTCAACGCGGTGGCCATCACCATCGCCGATGCGCCGGCGGCCAGCCCGGCAAAGGCGTGCTGCACCACCGGATATCCGCCGATCCGGGCATAGAGCATCCCGAGCGCGACGATGATCGCCATCGGCGCGAACATCAGCCCGGTGAAACAGGTGATCGCGCCCGGCCAGCCGGCGAAGCGATAGCCGAGTGCCGCCGAGACATTGATGATGTTCGGTCCCGGCAGGAACTGGCAGAGTGCCAGCATGTCGGTGAATTCCGGTCCGCTCAGCCACCGCCGCTGCTCGACGATCATCCGCCGCGCCCACGGCAGCACACCGCCGAAACCGAACACGCCGACGGTGAGAAAGCCGGTGAACAGCTCGCGCAGCGATGGCGGGGAAGATCGCGCCGGCAAGGTCAAGACGTTCTGCCGAGTTCTGCCAGCAATTGCTGCTTCAGCTTGTATTTCTCGATCTTGCTGCTGGGCGTCAGCGGCAGCGCCTCGATGAAACGAATATGCCTGGGGCGCATGTATTTCGGCATCACCTCTCCCGCGAAGTCCAGCAGTTCGTCTTCGCTCATCGCCGCATCGTCCACCAGTTCGATGAAGACGGCAACCTCCTCCTCCTCGCCGATCTCCGCCTTGATCGGCACGGCGGCGGTGGCGCNNGCAGATCCTCGACTTGATAGGACGATACGTTCTCGCCCCGCACCCTGAAGAACCCGCCCATGCGGTCGACGAAATACCAGTTGCCGTCAGCGCCCTTGCTAACCGCGTCGCCGGTGTGGAACCACAGGTTGCGGAACGCCTTCAGCGTCACCTCGGGCTTGTTGAAATAGGTCTCCAGCATCAGCGCGGGAAAGCGCGGCCGGAACGCGAGCTGTCCCACCGTGCCGACTGGGCATTCGTTGTCGGCCTCGTCCAGCACCGTCGCTTCCAGCAGCGGCGACGGCAGGCCCATATAGCCTTTCGCCAGCGTCTGCCCGCCGGAGACCACCGGCACGCCGAGCCGCGCCGCCGCCGCGCGGATTGCCGCCTTGTCCGGCCCCCGCCACAGTTCTACCGGCGTGCCCATCTCCGCCCCCAGTTCATCGACCAGGGCGGCGAAACCCAGGCCCGCCTCGGTCTGGCCGAAGCCACAGGTGACGAAATCGATGCCGAAGCGCCGCGCCATCTGGTTATGCATCAGCGGCAGCGGCTGCATGTGCACCTTGTTCAGCGTGTTGGCCCGGTCGCTCGAGCGAGGCTCGGCGCTCATCAGCCAGGGCATCATCACGTCGACCAGCACCGCCGTGGTCGCGCCGATGCCGGTGATGCGGTCCCAGAAGCGCGTGGGGCTGAACTTGTCCCACAGCGACACGGTGTTGCCGTGCCAACAGGCGCGGGCCAGCATGAAGAACGCGCCGCCGACGTGATACAGCGGCAGGTCGCAGTAGATGACGTCGTCTGGGCCGTTCAGCTCGCGCATGATGTAGGTGTATTGCGCGATCCAGCGAAAACTCTGCAACACGCCCTTGGCCGGCCCGGTGGTGCCGGAGGTATAGATGATGTTCGCCAGATCGACCGAGAACCGCGCCACCGCCGGACGGTCGGCCGCGCCGGCCAGCAGTTCCTCCAGCGCGACGACGGTGCCGGGCAGCAGGTTCGGAACCGTGGCGGCCGGGTCGAAATCGTGCTCGCCGGGGCGCGGCAGATGCAGGACAAAGTTGGTCACCGCGATGTCGGCGCGCACCGCCGCCACCGCCGCGCCGCAGGCGGGATCGACGATCAGCACGGTCGGTTTGGTGTCGTTCAGCTGATAGCTGAGCAGCCGGCCAGTGTAGTTGAAATTGACCGGCGCATAGACCGCGCCGGCGCGCCATGCCGCGAACATCGCCAGGGTCGCCACCAGCGCGTTGCGGGTCATGACGCTGACCCGATCCCCCGGTTGCACGCCCAGCCGCACCAGGCCGGCGGCGAGCGCGTCCACGTCGCGGGAGAATGCGGCATGGGACAAATGCCGGTCGTCCTCGCCGTAATGGATGAAGGTCTTGCCTGGATGGCGCGCGACCGCCGCATCGAACCGGTCGAGGATCATGTCGCCCTTCGCCAGCATGTCGGCGAAGACCTCCCGCGGGGTCATTGTCGGTTTTCCTTTCCACTTCAGAAAGCAGGGATGGATTTCCCGGCGGCGACGTAGCGCTCGGCGTCTTCGGCCAGCAGCAGGCGGTCCTGCACCAGTTGGGCGGCGGCGGCCTCGGTCAGCGTCACGTAACGATCCAGACTGCCGTAGCGCGCGGCCAGCGAGGCGCGCGGATCGCCCGCCGCGCGCTCCGCATCGGTGCGCGCGAACGGGAAGGAACTACCGTCGCGGTCGCACAATTCGCCCTCGGGGAACGGCGCCTTGTAGAGGTTCCAGCCGGTATAGGTGGCCAGCGGCACGGCGATGTCCGGCAGACGCAGCCCGGCGCGTTCGTTGCCGTCCGCATCCACCGCCGGCACCAGCGCGCGATACGGCGAGCGCCGCGGCCGTGGATGCACCCGATCGAGCGGCGGATCGATCGTATCGGCCGCGCGGGCGATGGCGGCGCCGGGGATCGGCGGAAAGTTCAGCTGATCCGGCGGCACCAGCGTATGCTCGGCAATGCGAGGGACGCGGCTCGGCGGCGGCGGCGTACCCTTGCTCACCCAGTCATCCAGCGCCACCAGCAGCGCCCGCAGCGCCGGCGAGGGATCGTGCGGGTTGCGCGGATTGGCGCAGTGGCCGGGCGCCGACGTCAGCCCGGCCCGCGCGCCGTGCTGGGTGCCGGCGATCAGATACAGCCGGGTGCTCGCGGGCAGCTCGACATCGCGCTTTCCCGTGGGATCGGTGGACAGCAGCGAAGCGCCCTTCTG
Source organism: Acetobacteraceae bacterium (assembly GCA_003133265.1). Lineage (GTDB taxonomy): Bacteria > Pseudomonadota > Alphaproteobacteria > Acetobacterales > Acetobacteraceae > PALSA-911. The sequence continues at coordinate 3,292 of PKWQ01000176.1, read as the reverse complement.
CCAGTATTCCGCGCTGGAGTTGGCCTCGATCAGCAGCGGATCGCTGAAATCGCCGCGCAGCAGCGCGCCGCGCGCGCCGGTGGCGGGGTCGTGCAGCCGCGCGGAGGAGAACGGAAACGCGTTCTCCGGCATGGTGTGATCTTCATGCTGCGTGCGGGTGCGGAAGGGCTGCGCGAACTCCGCGTTCAGGAACACGCCGCCGATGCCGGCGATGCTGCTCAGCACGCCATCGAACACGCGACGCCCGGATTCCGCCTGGTTGAAGCCGTCATGGATGAAATCGCGCAGGAACCGGCCGCTCTGCGAACTGCCGAAGCCGAACGTGGCATGCACCACGCCGCGCGCGGGATTGTCCGGCGCGCGCGAACGCAGGAACGTCACCACATCGCGCTGGATCGCGAAGCCGACGCCGCTGACCCAGGGATTGCTGGCGCGATAGGTCAGTTCGTAGATCGAGCCGACCTCCGGCCGGGTGCCGGCGGGCAGTAGTTCCACCGTGCGCGCATCGGCGAAACGCCAGCCGGACCGTGCCACGATTGTCGGCGGATCGGCCTCGCGCCGACGCACGGTCAATTGCGCGCCCGGCTGGTCGGTGCCGGCGGCGGTGTAGCTCAACCGAAAACGCTCCGGCGCCGGGGCGCGGCTGGCGGGAACGAAGACGTCGCGGATCTCGCGCACCACGCCCTTTAGCGCCGGGATGCGCGCGGTCATGCCGTGGTTGGCGCGCGGGCTGTCCGGGTCCCAACCGGCCCAGGCCATGATGTAGCCCTGGCGGAACAGCAGCCCGTCGCCCGCATCCGCCGCAGTTTTCGGATCGTTGGCGATGCCACCGGGACCGACGGGGACTAAATTGAACGTGTGCAGCAGATATTTGTTGCCGCGGTTCACCACCTCGAACAGCAAATGATGGTTGCCCTGCTCCGGATCGACGGGGCGCAGCAGGAAGATGTCGGTCTGGTAGTCCACCCGGCCGGCGGCATTGCGCGGAGCACGGTCGATACCGACGATGCCGGCATTGTGCGGATCCTTCGGGTCGAGTTCGCCCCAGGCGGTGCCGATCACACGCTCATAGGCCCCGGTCTCGCCATAGAGGGCGCCGTCGGCGAAGGGTTCCACCCGGTCGATCCGCATCCGCGTGATGCGCGCCTCCGCCGTTCCGGCGAAAAGCACCATCAATGCGGCAAGAGCGATCCCGCGCAGCGTCATGGCGATCTCCCAGTAAGCCCGATGCCGATGCTAGACGCTCGGCATCGACGCGAGAAGCGGCTTCACCAGCGCATCATTCCAGCAGCATCGCCACCACGGAGGCCACCAGCAGCGCCGCCATCGCCACGTTGAACAGGCGCAGCCGGCCGGGCACGTCCAGGATGCGCGCGGCACCGCTGCCCAGCACCGCCCAGGAGAACGTGCAGGGCACGATCACCACCGCGAAGATGGCGGACAGACGCGCCACCTCGTCGATCAGTGGCCGGCCCGGCAGCATGTATTCGCCGGCGGCACTCAGCGCGATCGCCCAGGCCTTCGGGTTCACCCACTGAAACAGCACCGCGCCAAGAAAACCCATTGGCGGAAGCACCCCGGCGATGTCAACGGGCGGGGCTGTGGCGATCTTCCAGGCAAGCAGCAGCAGCCAGGCCGCGAACACCCATTGCAGCACCAGATGCAGTGCCGGCCACGCAATCAGCACGCCGCCCAGCCCGGCGGCGGCGATGGCGNNCGGTCCGTCACAAGCGATTGCGCGAAATCAGCCGCCCGGCGCGGGCGTCCGTCGCACCCTTGCCATACACATAGGCCGACTGGCCGTTGACCCAGGTCTCGATGATCCCGTCGGAAACCCTCGCTGGATCTTCATAGGTCGCGACGTCGCGCACGGTGGCGGGATCGAACAGCACCAGATCGGCATAGGCGCCGACACGGATCACGCCGCGATCCACCATGCCAAACACCGACGCGGTGCGGCCCGTCATCTTGTGGACCGCCTGCTCCAGGCTGAACAGGCCGAGATCGCGCGAATAATGCCCCAGCACGCGCGGGAACGTGCCCCACAGGCGCGGGTGCGGGAAGCTGTCGTGCGGCAGGCCGTCGCTGCCGATCATGGCGCGCGGATGGGCCATGATGCGCTGCACGTCGGCTTCGTCCATCTGGTAGTAGATCGCGCCCGCCGGCGTCAGCCGCTCCGCCGCCTGCTTCAGGCTCAGCCCCCATTCCCGCGCCAGATCGGCCAGCAACCGCCCCGCCAATTCCGGATGCGGCACCGACCAGGTAACGCGCACCGGCACGTCGTCGCGCACCCGTTCAGGCATCAGCACGGTCGAGCCGGCGGGATAGGGATAGACGTCGAAATCCACCTTCTGGTGCTTCGCGCCTTCGTCGATGAAGGGCAGCGTCTCCACCGAGCGGCCGAAATTCTCCGGCATCGAGCATTTGTGGTGGCTGATCACCACCGGCGCGTCCACCGCCCGGCCGATCTTCAGCGTCTCCTCGATGGACAGCAGCACATCGCGGCTCTCGTCGCGCATGTGCGTGACGTACAGGCCGCCCGTCGCGCGCAATGCCTCGGCCACCGCGATCACCTCGTCGGTCGGCGCCATCATGTTCGGCGGATAATACAGGCCGGTGGAGAAGCCCGACGCGCCCTCGGCCAGCGCGGCCGCCAGCCGCTGGCGCATCTGCATCGCCTCGCGCTCGGTCGCCGCGCGCTGCGTGTCGCCCGCCATCGCTTCCACGCGCAGCGACATATGGCCGATCAGCGCGAACGTGTTCACCACCGGCGGATCGTTCGCCAGCCGCTCCGCGTATTCGCCGAAGCTGCCGAAGCTGAACCAACTTTCGTCGCCCAGCAGATCGAGCGGCGGAACCGGGCGGGACGTCATCCGCACCGGGCTGAGGCTGATGCCGCAATTGCCGATGACCACCGTGGTGGCGCCCTGCGACATCTTGCACAGCATGCAGGACGGCCCGCACAGCACGGCGCGGTCGTCATGCGTGTGCGCGTCGATGAAGCCGGGCGCGAGCGCGCGACCGCCGGCCAGCACCTCGCGGTCCGCCGACGCGGCCCCGAGATCGCCGACCGCGACGATGCGGTCGCCGGAGACGCCGACATCGCCCTTGAAGCGGTTCGCGCCGGTGCCGTCGAAAATGGTGGCGTCACGAACGATCAGATCGCAGCGCAGGCTCATGCTCTCAACTCCTTGGTGGCGGCCTCGTCGATCGTGCCGGTCGCGTCGACGGCAACCTTGTAGAGCGCGCGGGCGTTCTCCACCGACACCAGCCCGTCGCGCACGTCGCGCGC
>PKWQ01000120.1 GCA_003133265.1 Acetobacteraceae bacterium | reverse complement strand
CACCGCCGTAGCCGCCGCCACCGCCGCCGCCACCGCTACGACCGGCACCGCCGCCGTAACCGCCGCCGCCGCCAGCACCACCACCGTAGCCGCCGCCACCACCGGTGCGGGGAGGACGTGCTTCCATCGGACGCGCTTCGTTCACCACGAGACCGCGGCCACCGAATTGTTGACCGTTCATGCCCTTGATAGCAGCTTGTGCTTCGGCATCGCTGCCCATTTCTACAAAGCCGAAGCCTTTGGAACGGCCGGTATCGCGCTCCATCATGACCTTGGCGCTGGAGACAGTGCCAAATGCGGCAAAAGCTTGCTGCATGTCTTCGTCACGGAAAGAATAGGGCAGGTTGCCCACGTAAAGTTTGTTGCCCATGAAGGGACTCCTGAAAAAAAATCAAAACGCGATGGAGTCCGATATACGCAATCAACAAACCAATGAAGACTTAACAGACGCGAAACTGACCATTCACCGCAAACTTGTGTGCTGTCATCAGACACACTTGGACATTATGCGCGATTTTGGCGAAATTTCCAATACCCCTGCGGTTTATGCTAAATAAGTTTGCAAGTGATCTGGAGCGGAGGCATTTTTGTGGTGGTGACGCTACAAGACAAATGCGGGCGGTTTCGCCCGGGCGAGTTCACTGTCAGCGCGCGGCGCCCCGTCTACAGCGGCATCAGTGCCTGAACCGGTTCACTCATGACTGCGCCGGCTCAGGCCTTGCCCGAGCGAAAAACCGTCATCAACTCGGTCCATTTCCCGCGGGCAGAATGAAGGCTGCGTTCTTTTACGTGACCAAAGCCCTTGATCTGTTCCGGCACAAGCGCCACTTGCAGCGCGTTGGCGTGGTTGTGGGGCGCGAGCTTGACGAGGATTTCCTCGATGCGGTCGCGATACTCGACCACCAGAGCGCGCTCCTGTTTGCGCTCACGGGTGTAGCCAAAAATATCCAGAGGCGTGCCGCGCAATCCCTTGCAAGACGCCAGCAGTTCAAAGGCCCAGCGCGTCGCTGGCCCGAACTTGCGCTTTTGCAGTTCACCGCGCTCGTTGCGGCGCGCCAGCAGCGGCGGCGCCAAGTGGTAGTGGAGTTGGAAATCTCCCTCGAACTTCGCTGCTATTGCGGCCAGGAAGCTGCGATCCCGGTGCAATCGGGCCACCTCGTATTCGTCCTTGTAGGACATGAGCTTGAACAGGTTCTTGGCCACGGCGAGTGTGAGCGTGGTCTTGCCAAGCACGGCTTCGGCGCTTTGCACCCGCGCCACCAAACCCTGGTAGGACTTAGCGTAGGCTGCGTTCTGGTAGTCGGTCAGAAAGGCGGCGCGGTGCGAAATCACTTCGTCCAGCGGCGTCTGGCGCTGCCATTGCACCACCTGTCCGGTGCCCAGCAAGGCCAGCACGCCAGCCCAGTCGTGGGCCGCATGTCGCCCCCACTCAAACGCGGTTTTGTTTTGCTCGACTGCGACCGCATTCAGTTCGATTGCGCGCAGCAGCGAATCGCGCTGCAGCGGCAGCCAGCCCTTTTGCCAGGCGTAGCCCAGCATGACGGGATTGGTGTACAGACTGTCACCCATGAGGCGCGTTGCCACGGCGTCGGCATCGAAACTGCTCACTCCCGGCGTGGCCGCGTCGTACTGGCCAGCCGCGCGGGAAATCTCCGCCACGCAGGCCAGGCTTGGATCCTGCCAATCGGCGTTCTTGACGAATCCCGCAGTGGGCGTGGCGTGGGCGTTGAGCGCGATGTGCGTGCGGCCCTCGCGCACCCGCAGCAGGGTTTCGCCGCTTGCGGCCACCACCGGGTCGCAGGCGATGATCAGGTCCGCACTCGCCATGCCAACCCGTGTGGTGTGGATGTCGTCCTGCGCGGCGCCAATGAGGACGTGGCTCCAGGTGGCACCGCCCTTTTGCGCCAGGCCGGCAGCGTCCTGGGTCACGATGCCCTTGCCCTCCAGGTGCGCCGCCATGCCCAGCAACTGACCGATGGTGATGACGCCCGTGCCGCCCACGCCGGCCACCACGACGCCCCACGAGGCCCGAGTTGCTGCACTCAGTGAAGGCAACAGCGGGTCGGGCGGCGTGCCCAGTTCCAGTGGCGAACGCGTCTGGGTTTGACGCTTTTTAAGCTTTCCACCTTCGACCGTGACAAAGCTGGGGCAAAAGCCCTTGAGGCAGGAATAGTCCTTGTTGCAGGTGCTTTGGTTGATCTGGCGTTTTCGTCCAAATTCGGTTTCCAGCGGTTCCACGCTCAGGCAATTGCTTTGCACGCTGCAGTCGCCGCAGCCTTCGCACACCAGCTCGTTGATGACCACGCGCACAGCAGGATCCACCAGCGTTCCGCGCTTGCGGCGGCGCCGCTTTTCTGTGGCGCAGGTCTGGTCGTAGATGATGACCGTGGTGCCCTTGATCTCTCGAAACTGACGCTGGATGCGATCGAGTTCGTCGCGGTGTTCGATCGCGATGCCCGCGGGCAGCCCGCTCACGCTGGCGTATTTTTCGGGTTCGTCCGTCACGATGCTGATTTTTGCAGCGCCCTCGGCGACCATGCTCTGAGCGATCTGCAGCACCGAATGTCCCTCGGGCCGTTCTCCGATTTGCTGGCCGCCGGTCATGGCCACCGCGTCGTTGTAGAGAATTTTGTAGGTCATCCGCGCCTTGGCGGCGACCGCCTGACGGATCGCCAGCAGGCCGGAATGGGTGTAGGTGCCGTCGCCGATATTGGCGAACAGATGCGGCACGCTGGTGAAGGCGGAGATGCCGATCCAGCTTGCGCCCTCGCCGCCCATCTGGGTGAAGGTGCGGGTCTGGTCGCTCTCGTTCAGCGCCATGAAGTGGCAACCGATGCCGGCGCTGGCGAAGCTGCCGTCCGGCAGCTTGGTCGAGGTGCCGTGCGGGCAGCCGGCGCAGAAAGCGGGCGCCCGGCGCAGCAGGTTGGCCGGACGCGCCGGTACCGGCGGCGCCGGCGGATCGGCGACGTTCAGCCCGGCATCGCGGAACAGCCTTGCCATGCCGCCGCCGACGATCTCGGGCGACAGCTCCATCACCGCCGGCATCAACACCTGTCCGTTCAGATCTGTCTTGCCGACCACGGCCGGGCGCGCGTCCGCCGGCAGGTTATACAGCGCCTCGCGGATCTGCGCTTCGACGAAGGACCGCTTCTCCTCCACCACCAGCAGCATGCGCTTGCCGCGCGCGAAGGCGCGGATGCCCTCGGCGTCGATCGGCCAGGTCAGGCCGACCTTATAGACCGCCAGCATCGGATGGCCGACCAGGTCGAGCATGCCGAGCGCGTGCATGGCATCGGCGTGTGCCCGTCCGACGGTGATTATGCCGATCGGCGCATCCGCGTTGCCGGCGATCAGCCGGTCGATCCCGTTGGCGCGTGCCCAGGGACCAACGGCGGGCAGCCGTTCCTCCACCACGCGCCGCTCCAGTTCCGACCGCTCGGCCGAGCGCAGCGTCTTGTCGTAGTTCAGGCCATGCGGCGGCAGTACAAGGTCGGGTGCGACGAAGGCGCGGGTGGCGGGAACGACGATGGTCGCGGCCTGCTCGGCGGTCTCGGCCGTGGTCTTCATCGCCACCCACAACCCGCAGAAGCGCGAGAGCGCGAGCCCAGCCAACCCAAAATCGAGAATATCCTGCGCCGAGGCCGGGTTCAGGATGGGGATCATCACCCCCTGGAAGATGTGGTCGGTCTGGTGCGGATAAGTGGAGGAATGCGCCGCGTGATCGTCGCCGGACACGGCCAGCACGCCGCCGAGCGGGGAGGTGCCCATGAAGTTGGCGCAGCGGAATGCATCGGCGCTGCGATCGACGCCGGGGCCCTTGCCGTACCACATGCCGAACACGCCATCGACCGTCTGGCCGGGGAAGGCGTTCAGCTGCTGGGTGCCGAAGATCATGGTCGCCGCCATGTCCTCGTTCAGGCCGGGCTGAAACTTGATGTTGTGGGAATCGAGCAGCTTCTGCCGCCGCCACAGCTCCCGGTCCAACCCGCCGAGCGGGGAGCCGCGATAGCCGGAGACGAAGCCGCCGGTATTCCGCCCGGCCGCCATGTCGAGCCGCTTCTGCTCCAGCAGCACGCGCACGAGCGCCTGGATGCCGGTCAGCAGGACCGGGCTGTCGTAGTCGGTGAAGCGGCTTTCCAGTGTGGCGGACGCAAACGCGAGACCGGTGTCCATTTGGACTTTCCCTCCGATGGCAGTTGGTTTCCTACTGCACAACTCACCATAGTGTAAGATGTGAATGCGGGGCGAGTGCTGCCATAGTCGGCCTTCAAATGATGCCATTTTGGCAGATTCTGCCAAAATAGCGCCCGGAATTGGACGGATAACAGCGAGCGGACGGACGAACTTAGCGTTCCCGCTCCGGTGCGATGCGCTTCAGGCCGGCGCTGGCCCATACCGCCAGCGCTGCGGTACAGACGGCGACGGCGGCAAAGGCGGGGCGGTAATCGACGAAGGCGAGCAGCCCGCCGAAGGCAAGCGAGCCGACGGTCTGGCCGAGGAACAGCGCCAGCGCGAAAGCGGAGACGGCGGTGCCGCGCGCCTCCGGCATCACCTCGGTGGCGCGCGCCTGCAACACGCCGTGGAACATGTAGAAGAACAGGCCGAGCAGGATCTGGATCGGCACCACGACATGCCAGTCCGCCACGATGGCGAGCGCGCCAATGCCGAGCGCGAGGCCGAGCCCGCCGGATACCAGCAGCCCGTACTCGCCGAACCACCGCACCAGGCGGCGCGACAGGCGCGTGTACAAGAAGGAACCCAGACCGAAGCCGGCGACGACGACCCCGGACAGGCCGGCAGTGAGGCCGAATCTCTCGATCAGGTAGGAGCCGACATAAGAGAATGTCGCGCCGAACAGGCAGAAACCGTCGAAGAAGGCAGCGATCAGCAACCAGCGCCCAGCCGGATGGGCGAGCAGGTTCAGATAGGCGTACAGCCCCTGGCCGCGCGTGGCGCCGCCGGCGGGCGTGCGCCACAGCGCCCCGCGCAGCCGCAGCGCGATCAGCAGGAACACCGCGAGCGCCAGCACCCCCAGCGCCGCGAAGGCGCCGCGCCAGCCGACGAGCTCGCCCACCACGCCAGCCGCCGGGCCGGTGAGCATCTGCGCCATCACCATGCCGGTGAGGAACTGCCCGATGGTCGCCTGCCGGTCGGCATAGGGCACGGTGTCGCCGACATGGGCCATCAGCAGCGGAATGATCGCGCCGGCGCACAGGCCCGACAGGGCGCGCAGCACCACCAGCATCGGCAGGCCGACGGCGAGCGAGCAGGCCAGCAGCGCCAGGGCATAGAAGAACAGCGCGAAGGACGCCACGCGCACCTTGCCCATCCGGTCGCCGAGCGGGCCGGTAATCAGCTGGCCGAGGCCATAGGGCAGCATGAAGCCGGCGACGACAACCGAGGCGGCGGCGACGGAAACGCCGAAATCGCCGGCGACCAGGGGCAGCAGCGGGTCGAGCAGACGTATGCCGGCGCCGGATGCGAAACCGGCGGCGGCAAGCAACGAGATGGGAAATGCCTTTATCGGCGCGACCGCGCCGGCCGGCATGTTTGGTGCTGCATCCACATGTGCATCGGGCAGGGCGACGGGCGATAGGTCAAGCGCGGTTGCGCGAGGTCTGCGTTGCGCCGATTTCCGCGGACCTCGCGCGCCCCGATCACGACAGCCCGACGCGGGCCAGGAAGGTTTCGTCGCGCAACGTAACTTCCTTGCCCGACAGGTCCGCCGCCGCCGGCGTGGCCAGATAGACGATCGCCTGGGCCGGCACTTCCACCGGCGTCAGCTTCTCGCGCGGGATCTGGCTGATGATGTTCATGCCGGACTCGCGGATCGCCGCCTGCATGTCGGTGTCCGTGGTTCCCGGCGAGAAGCCGTAGACGCGGATGTTCTTGTCCCCGGCCTCCAGCGCGATGGCGCGGGTCAGCATCGCCAGCCCGGCCTTGCCCGAACTGTAGGCGCTCCAGCCTTCCAGCGGCCGGACCCCGGCGCCGGAGGAAACATTGATGATGGTGCCGCCGCCGCCGGCGATCATGCGCGCCAGCACCGCGCGCACGCCGTTGAAGCAGCCGACCAGATTGACCTCGATGTTGCGCGCCCAGACGGCGGGGTCGGCTTCCCAGATCGGGGCGATCGGTTCGATCACGCCCGCATTGTTCACCAGCACATCGACGGGGCCGAGCCTGGCCTCGGTTTCCGCGACCAGCCGCTCCACGGCTGCGTAGTCGGACATGTCGCAGGCCATCGAGACGGCCTTGCCGCCGCTGGCCGTGATGTCGGCGGCAACCTTGGCCAGCCGCGCTGCATCGCGCGCGCCGAGCATCACCGACGCGCCGGCCTTGGCCAGCGCCAGCGCCGCCGCCGCGCCGACCCCCCGGCTGGCGCCGGTCACGATAGCCACCTTGCCCGCCAATAACGTCATGCCCGTCTCTCCCGCCAATGAACCCGTGGATTTACGGGAGCCTTCGCGTGGCGGCAACTCACCCGCCATTTGCCACCGCCGGAATGCCGGTTAGGCTCGGTTCAAGAGCACGACAGGGCAAGGAATAAGATCATGAGGCTGGGTGTCATTCTGCCGCTGATCGATATCGGCGGCGATCCGGGGGTGGTGGCGGAATATGCCCAGACGGCGGAGGCGCTCGGTTATCGGGAAATCGGCGCGCCGGACCATGTGCTGGGCGTCAACGCCGCCAGCCGGCCGGATTGGGGCGCTCGCAACACCTCGGCCGATCTGTTCCACGATCCGTTCGTGCTGTTCGGCTTCCTGTCCGGCATCTGCAAGACGGCGATATTCTCCACCCAGGTGCTGATCGTCGCGCAGCGCCAGACCGTGCTGGTGGCAAAGCAGGCGGCGAGCCTGGACGTGCTGTCCGGCGGCCGCTTCCGGCTCGGCATCGGCGTCGGCTGGAACAAGGTCGAGTATGTCGGGCTGAACGAGGATTTCCACAATCGCGGCCGGCGTTCGGAGGAACAGGCGGAGGTGATGAAGGCGCTATGGGCCGAACCGCATGTGACCTTCAAGGGCAGGTGGCACACGATCGACGATGCCGGCATCAATCCGCTGCCGGTCCGCCGCGCGATCCCGCTGTGGTATGGCGGGCATGAGGACGTGACGCTGCGGCGGATCGCCAAATACGGCGACGGCTGGATGATGCTGGCGCATCCGCCGGGCGATGCGGCGACCGCCGCGTTCGATACGGTGCGCCGCTACGCCGAAGCCGAGGGCCGCGTTCCCGCCAGCATCGGGCTGGAAGTATGGACCTCGATCGGCGCCGGCAGCGAGAAGGACTGGCGCGCGGAAGTGGCGTTCTGGAAGCAGGCCGGCGTCACCCATGTGAGCCTGAACAACACCTACGGACGCAACCACCACACGCGCATGGCCGGCCGCTCACTGGCGGAGCATCTGGCCGCGCTCCGGCGCTACCGGGACGCGGTGGCCGATCTGCTGTAGACTAACTCCCGGCAAACCACCCAAATAGAAAATCCCGACCGTTGCAGAGGAAACCGCCATGGCCGATGTATCCACCTTCGAGGACGTCAACCTGCCCGCCGATACGGTCTGGGCCGTGATCGGAGCCTTCGGGGGCATTCGCAAATGGGCCGTTCTCGTGCAAAGCGAGTCGGTCGAGGACACGCCATCGGGCAAGGTACGCACCCTGCGCATGCCGGAAGACCGGGTGGTCAGGGAACGGCTCGTCGTGCAGTCGCAATATTCCTACACCTACGCGATGCTGGACCGGCCGGAGATGGCGGACTACCGCTCCACCGTCGCCGTCGTTCCGCTGGATGCGACACACTGTCGCATCGAGTTGATCGTGAGCATGACGCCGCCGGAAGGGGAGACCGACGAGGCGTTCACCGCCCGTTACGCCCGCAACCTGCGTGGCAATCTGCGGGCAATGAAGAAGGCGCTTGGACTGCCTCTC
>PKWQ01000160.1 GCA_003133265.1 Acetobacteraceae bacterium | reverse complement strand
GGTGAGCGAAGCGCTACCCATCGATAAATGCGTCCGGCTTTCGGTCGCCGCTATGTGATGGGTAGCGCTTCGCTCACCCATCCTACGCGCTACTGCAGTGGATGGAGCCGACGTTCGAGACCACTGCCTGGTGCAAGCTTCACGAATTCTGCAACAGCCCAAACCCCAAATGCGATCAGAGAGTTTGCCGAAAATGACCCCGGCCGTACCGCGAACGAGCAGGCAGATCCCGCATATGATTCATTGAACGAATACCCAGACCGGCCGCAGCAAGGGGTAGGCAATCAATCCGATCACGGCGGTGATGCCGATCAAAAGCGGATTGCTAACCTTGAAGCGGAATAGAACGGCGAGGCTGATAAGGCCGATCGCAGCCGTCAGCAAGTCGCCGATCGCGACCTTGCCAAGCAGGATTGACGCTCCCAGGATAGTGCCGATCGCTGCGGCATAGGTGCCTTTGACAAAGCCCTGCACGTTCGGATTGCTCCGATAGCGGCGCAGGATTGGCGCGACGATCAGGATCAGAAGAAAGGACGGCAGGAAAATGCCGACCGTCGCGACAGCCGAGCCCCAAAAGCCCGCCACGAGGTAGCCGACGAAAGTAGCCGTGATAACGACCGGTCCGGGACTCAGCATGCCGATCGCCACGGCCACCAAAAACTCGCGCGGATTGAGCCACGCCGTATCCTGCACCAGGCCCTTTTCCAGAAAGGGCACGATGACGAGGCCGCTGCCGAACGTGAGACTGCCGGCCTTGATAAAAAACAAAAAGAGCTGACCGAGCAGCGACGATGTGGCGAGCTGCGGCGCGGCCGTGACCACAAGCGGCGTCGCAACCGCCATCAGCCCGGTTGGCGGCCGACCACCCCGAAAAGGCGAGCCATAGGCGATGATGCCGGCGATGCCAGCACCGATGAAAAGAAGCGCAACTTCCGCTTCCGACACCACGGTGATGGTGAATGCCACCGCCGCAATGGCCCATTGAATCTTGTCCTCCATGCCGAGTTTTGCGAGCCGCCAGCAGGAATGCAGAATCAGCGCAATCACGGCCGGGCTTACGCCATAGAAAATCGCGGTCATCCATGACAGGCCACCAAAGTGGACGTAGAGCGCGCCCAGGCCGGACACGATGATGAAGTTCGGCAGAATGAAGGCCCAGCCGCCGGCCCAAGCACCCCAAAAGCCGCCGCGCATGTATGAGATAAAAATTCCGACCTGAATCGCAAGCGGTCCCGGCAGCGATTGGCTGATCGCGATCGCCTCGCGCATCTCGGTTTTGGTCAGCCAGCCTTTGTCTTGAACCAGATCCTTTTCCATCTGGCCGCACAGCGCAACAGGGCCGCCGAAGCCGAGCGACCCCAGGCGCAGGAAATAGGTCACGATGCTCCAGATCGAGCCGCGTTGCGGCCCGCTTTCGACCTCAGTCGCACTCACGAACGGGCTCCCGCTGGCGTCGGCCAGTCGTGCGTTTCACCAACCGCGTCGCGAGCCCAGCGATAGAAGGCATCATAGAGGCCCATGGCTGCGTCGAGCTGCGCCAGATCGTCACGATGCATGCGCGACAGACCGAGCGAAGCGGCGAGTAACCCGGCAGCCTGCGGTGCCAGATCGAGGGCAGCGGTATCAGCACTGCGCACAATGGCTGCGACACGGTCGAGCGCGTCAGAGTGCAAGCCAAATTCATCCAGCATGGCGTCGAACGTGCATCCGTCGCCACGATGGCTCCAAAAAGTTCCTTCGATATCAAACGGCGTTGCGCCAAACCGCTCCGCTACAGCCGCGACCTCGGCCGGTGCCACGAACAGGAACACTGCCGTCGGATCAATGAACCGGCGGATCAGCCATGGACAGGCGATGCGGTCGATCTTCGGGCGCGTGCGCGTGACCCAGACGGTTCGCCCTTCGTCGTCGCGGGGAGGCACATGCTCCGGCCGGACGAGCAACCCCTTTCCTTGCTCCCACGCTTCAAAACCGCCTTCAAGATATTCGGCCTGTGCGCCCGCGTGACGCAGCCAAGCTGCTGTACCCTGTCCAAGTTTTTGCCCGCGCTGACAAACCACAGCGACGGACCGGCCGGTATAGGCATTGGCCCAGGATGAAACGGTGCGATGATCGCGCCGCGTGCTGGCCGGCAGTATGCGCGGGTCTGCCGCATGATCGTCAGCAACGCGAACGTCCAAAATAATAGGCGCGTCGGGCGTGCCGACAAGACGCGTGAGTTGGGCGGTGGTGATTGCGTCGGGCGTAGCCATGGGCGTCCCCTCCTTGAAGTGGAGTTCGGACGCGATGCTTTGGCCAAAGCCTCACGGGGCGATCGCGGCCAGCCCCTTGCCTACAAGATGTTCCGGATTAAGGGCGTGTGTCAACGACGACGCATCGCATGCTTCATCCTCAACGCAGAAATCCGGTGCGAATGTCGCCTCTTGGGTCGGAAGCCGATATCCACCCCCCTGACGGAGCCGGATACCCCCCTACTTCGACGGATACGCGTGCGGATAGGTAATCTTCTCCTTCGGCCCCGCCGGCTCCGGCGGGCCCTTCTTGCCACACGCGCCAATCCCCACGGCCAGCAACAGCAGCAGCAGAAGCGCCCTCATCCCAGTTCCTCCAGCCAGCGTCGCGCCTGCGCCGCCACATTCCCCGGCGCGGTGCCGCCGTAGCTGACGCGCGAGGCGACCGAGGCCTCCACCGTCAGCACCGACAACACGTCCATGGTGATCCCCGGCTCCACCGCCCGCATCTCCGCCAGGCTCAGGTCGGCCAGATCGACGCCCTTCGCCTCCGCCGCCGCCACCAGCCGGCCGGT
>PKWQ01000346.1 GCA_003133265.1 Acetobacteraceae bacterium | reverse complement strand
GATCATGCTGCCGCGCATCCCGCAATGGCAGATCGCCATGGTCGGGGTGATGAAGCTGGGCGCGGTGCCGATCCCCTGCATCGACATGCTGACCGAGCGCGACGTCGCCTATCGCGTCGAGCATGGCGAGGCGGTGGCGGCGATCACCACGGCTGCCAATGTCGGCAAGTTCGCCGCCCCGCTGCGCGCGCGCATCAGCGTTGGCGAGGCGGCGGGCTGGACCGAATGGAACGACGCGCTCGCTGGGGCGCCGGCCGGGTTCCAGGCCGAGCGGCAGGCGATCGACGCGCCGGCGATCATGTTCTTCACCTCGGGCTCGGCGGGCTATCCGAAGGGCGTGCTGCACCCGCAGCGCAGCATCTTCGCCTGGCGCAACTCGGCGCAATACTGGCTCGACCTGCACCGCGACGATACGATGTGGTGTACCGCCGACACCGGCTGGAGCAAGGCCGGCACATCGATCCTGTTCGGCCCGTGGAGCCGGGGCGCCAGCGTGCTGTTCTACGACGGCCCGTTCGATCCGGCGCACCGGCTGGAACTGATCGCCCGCCACCGGGTCAGCGTCTATTGCGCCGCCGCCACCGAACTGCGCCGCGTGGCGCAGCAGGACCTGACCGGGCACGACCTCTCGGCGCTGCGCCTGACCGTCTCGGCCGGCGAGTCGGTCGATCCGGTGGTGGTGCGGCAATGGGTGGAGAATACCGGCGTGCCGCTGCGCGAGAGCTACGGCCAGACCGAGACGCTGATGACCATCGGCTACCAGCCGGGCATGGCCTACAAGCCGGGCTCGATGGGCCTGCCGCTGCCGGGCATCGTGGCCACCATCCTGCGCGAGGACGGCAGCGAGGCGGACCAGGGCGAGGCTGGGCAGGGCGAGGTCGGCCAGATCGCCATCCGCCTGCCGTTCCCGCAATTCATGATCGGCTACTGGAAGGCCCCGGAGATGACCGAGGCCGCCATCCTGCACACGCCGGACGGCGACTGGTTCAAGACCGGCGACCTCGCCTCGCGCGATGGGGACGGCTATCTGTTCTATGCCGGCCGCGCCGACGACGTGATCAACTCCGCCGGCTACCGCATCGGACCGATGGAGGTGGAAACCGTGGTGCTGGAGCATCCGGCGGTGCAGGATGTGGCGGTGGTGCCGCGCCCCGATCCGGCGCGTGGCGAGCTGGTGGCCGCCTATGTCGTGCTGCGCGACGGCTATGCGCCGGGCGAGGATATGGCGCGCTCGATCCAGGACCATGTGAAGGCGATCACCGCGCCCTACAAATACCCGCGCCACATCACCTTCGTCGCCGAGTTGCCGAAGACCGTCACCGGCAAGATCAGCCGCCGCGTGCTGCGGGAGATGGCGGCCCGGGATGCGGTGCCATCCGCCTGAACCTCGCCTTCGCACGGCGCATCCGCTAGATTGCCGGGGACAATTCCGCCACGGGAGAATATCCGATGACCGAAGCCTGCATCGTCGGCTGGGCACACAGCCAGTTCGGCAAGCTCGAAGACCCCGACGTCGAGAGCCTGATCGGCAAGGTCGCCGGGGCGGCGATCGCCGATGCCGGTATCGCGCCCGACGAGATCGACGCGGTGTTCGTCAGCCTGTTCAACAACGGCTTCTCCGACCAGGATTTCCCCTCCTCGCTGGTGATGCAGCTGCTGCCGGAGCTGCGCTTCAAGCCCGCGACGCGCTACGAGAACGCCTGCGCGTCGGGTTCGGCGGCGGTGTATGGCGCGCGCGATTATCTCGCCGCCGGGCGCGGGCGCTTCGCGCTGGTGGTGGGGGCGGAGAAGATGACCGCGACCCCCGGCCCGAAGGTCGGCGACATCCTGCTGAACGCCAGCTACCGCAAGGAAGAGGGCGACATCCCGGCGGGCTTCGCCGGCGTGTTCGGCCAGATCGCGGAACGGTATTTCCAGCGCTACGGCGATCAGTCCGACGCGCTGGCGGCGATCGCGGCGAAGAACCACAAGAACGGCGTCGACAATCCCTACGCGCAGATGCGCAAGGACCTCGGCTTCGATTTCTGCCGCACCCTGTCGGAGAAGAACCCCTACGTCGCCGCGCCGCTGAAGCGCACCGACTGCTCGCTGGTCTCCGACGGCGCCGCGGCGGTGGTGATGACCAACGAGGACACCGCGGCGGCGATGAACAAGGCGATCCGCTTCCGCGCCGCGGTGCATGTGAACGACTACCTGCCGATCTCGCGGCGCGACATCACCGCCTTCGAGGGCGCGGCGGTCGCCTGGCGCCGGGCGCTGACGCAGGCCGAGTTGAAGCTGGAAGACCTGTCCTTCGTCGAATCGCACGACTGCTTCACTATCGCCGAGCTGATCGAATACGAGGCGATGGGCCTGACCGCGCCCGGGCAGGGCGCGCGCGCGGTGCTGGAAGGCTGGACGGCAAAGGATGGCAGGCTGCCGGTGAACCCGTCGGGCGGGCTGAAATCCAAGGGCCATCCGATCGGCGCCACCGGCGTTTCCATGCACGTGATCACCGCCATGCAGCTTGCCGGCGAGGCGGGGGCAATGCAGTTGCCCAAGGCCGACCGTGCCGGCGTGTTCAACATGGGTGGCGCGGCGGTCGCCAACTACGTCTCCATCCTGGAATCGCTGCGCTGAGCCGACCGCGGTGATCCCGACCAGCAATCTGGCGCACCTGCTGTTGCAGTCGGCGCGCCGCTTTCCCGATCGTCCGGCGCTGATCTGGCGCGAGCGGACCTGGACCTGGGCGGAACTCGCCGACCGGGTCCGCGCCGCCGCCGGGGCGTTGCGGCGGCTTGGCGTGCGCAAGGGCGACCGCGTGCTGGTGCATGCGCGTAACTCCAACGCCATGATCGAGACGATGTGGGCCAGCTGGATGATCGGCGCGGTCTGGGTGCCGACCAATTTCCGCCTGACCCCGCCGGAGGTGGCGTATCTCGCGCAATCCTCCGGTGCGTCGGTGCATATCTTCGACACCGCCTTCCCCGACCACGAGGCGGCAGCGCGCGCGGCCAATCCGGACGCGCATGTGCATCTCGCCATCGGACCCGGTGCCGAAACGCCGGACTGGGAAGAACTGGCGAACGACCGTGCCGCCGCGCTGGTTCATGGCGCGGATGTGGAACGCGATCACCCCTGCTGGTTCTTCTACACCTCCGGCACCACCGGGCGACCGAAGGCGGGCGTGCTGACGCATGGACAGATGGAGTTCGTGGTCACCAACCATCTGTGCGACCTGATTCCCGGCACGACCGAGCAGGATGCCTCGCTGGTCGTCGCGCCGCTGTCGCACGGGGCCGGCATCCACGCGCTGACCCAGGTGGCGCGCGGCGCGGTGACGGTGCTGCTTGCCACCGAGAAGCTCGATTGCGCCGAGGCGTGGGAACTGGTCGAGCGCCATCGCGTGACCAACATGTTCACCGTGCCGACGATCCTGACCATGCTGACACGCCACGAGGCGGTGGACCGGTTCGACCATTCCAGCCTGCGCTACATGATCTATGCCGGCGCGCCGATGTACCGCGCCGACCAGCAGCACGCGCTGCGCAAGCTGGGCCGCGTGCTGGTGCAGTATTTCGGCCTGGGCGAGGTTACCGGCAACATCACCGTGCTGCCGCCGCATCTGCACAGCATCGATGACGACATGCCGGTCGGCAGTTGCGGCTTTCCGCGCACCGGGATGGAGATCGCCATCCTCGACGCTGAGGGCAACCGTCTCGAGGCGAACCAGACCGGCGAGATCTGCGTGCGCGGCCCGGCGGTGTTCAACGGTTACTACGGCAACGACGAGGCCACCGCGAAGGCCCTGGCGCATGGCTGGTTCCATACCGGCGACCTCGGCCATCTGGACGCGCAAGGGTTCCTGTACATCACCGGCCGGGCGTCGGACATGTACATCTCCGGCGGCTCCAACGTGTATCCGCGCGAGATCGAAGAGGCGCTGCTGACCCATCCGGCGGTGGCCGAGGTCTGCGTGCTCGGCCTGCCGCATCCCAAATGGGGCGAGAGCGGTGTCGCCGTGCTGGTGCTGGAGGCGGACGCGGAGGTGACCGACGAGGCGATGCTGCGCCATCTGGACGGCCAGCTGGCCAGGTACAAATGGCCGGCGCGTTTCGTGCGCTGGGCGGAATTGCCGAAGTCCGGCTATGGCAAGGTGGCCAAGCGCGACGTGCGGCGCCTGCTGGAGGAAGCCGGCGTCAGGGTGGATTGAGCCGCCATAAGGGGATTGGCAGATGACCGACGCACCGACCGGGATCGGCGCCATAGAAGCCTATCACGCGCACATCTATTACGACCCGGCCACCACCCGCGACATCGCGGCGACGCTGCGCCAGTGGGTGGAGGAACGGTTCGCGGTGCGGATGGGACGCTGGCACGACGTGCCGGTGGGGCCGCATGTGCGGGCGATGTACCAGATCGCCTTTGCCCCGGACCAGTTCCCGACGCTGGTGCCGTTCCTCATGCTGAACCGCATGGGCCTGGCCGTGCTGATCCATCCCGAGACCGACCGGCCGCGCGCGGACCATCTGGAGCGCGCGATGTGGCTGGGCGAGGTTTTGCCGCTGAAGGGCGACATCCTGCCGGAGACCCGGGCGGTCGCTTGACAGTCCGGCGCGCGAGGGCATCATCCCGGGAACGGGGGAAATGTCATGGCCGCACTCGACCACTGCTACAACGTCAATGATCTGCGTGCAGCGGCGAAGAAGAAACTGCCGAAGGGCGTGTTCGAGTTCGTCGATCGCGGCAGTGAGGACGAGGTGGCGCTGCGCAACAACCGCGCCGGGTTCGAGCGGCTGAAGCTGAAGCATCGCGCGCTGGTCGATGTCTCCGGTCGTTCCATGGAAACCACCCTGTTCGGCAAGCCGGTCGGCATGCCGATGGCCATCGCGCCGACCGGGGCAGCGGGGCTATGCTGGTATGAAGGCGAACTGGAACTCGCCAAGGCGGCGGCGGCGGCGAAAATTCCGTTCACGCTGGCCACCGGGGCGATGACCGCGATGGAGAAGATCGCCCAGGATGCCGGCGGGCGGCTGTGGTTCCAGCTGTATGTCTGGAAGGAGCGCAAGCTGTCCTACGAACTGATCGAGCGCGCCAAGCGTGCCGGGTTCGAGGCGCTGATCATCACCGTCGATACCATCGTGCCGCCGAACCGCGAGTACAACGCGAAGAACGGCTTCAACCTGCCGTTCCATCCCACGGTGCGCGCGCTCGCGGATATGCTGGGCCATCCCGTCTGGTTCGCCAGCGTCATCGCCCGCTACCTGACGACGATCGGCCTGCCGCGCTACGAGAACTATCCGGGCGACCTGAAACGCTCCATCCGCACCAACCCCTCGACCGGCGCGCTGATGCGCCAGGACAGCCTGTCGTGGAACGACATCAGGATTTTCCGCGACATGTGGCCGGGCATCCTGATGGTGAAGGGCATCAACCGGCCGGACGACGCGGTGAAGGCCACCGAATACGGCGTGGACGGCATCATCGTCTCCAACCATGGCGGGCGGAACATGGACAGTGCCGTGGCCTCGATCGACGCGCTGCCGGAGATCGCCGAGGCGGTGGGCAGCAAGGGCACGGTGATCCTGGACAGCGGCATCCGCCGGGGCTCCGACATCGCCAAGGCGCTGGCGCTGGGCGCGAAGGCGGTGCTGACCGGACGCGCCACGCTGTACGGCACCGCCGTCGGCGGGCAGGCCGGGGCAATGAAGGCGGTGGACCTGATCCGCAAGGAGCTCGACAACACGATGGCGTATTGCGGCTGCAACAGCGTCGACGAGCTGACGCCCGACATCCTGTTCGGCCCGCGCGAGCGCAATACGCTGGCCGAGCTGGTCGGCGTCTGAAATTCCCCGAAGGAAACGACATCCATGGCGCGTATCAAGTATCTCGACAAGTCGGACCTGGCGGAGAAGGACCAGGACCTGCTCGCCCGCAACATCAACCTGTTTCGCGCCCTGGTGAATTCGCCGAACGCGGCGCGCGCTTTCTCCGGGCTGGGCGGCTTCATCCGCCACAAGAGCAAGGCCGATCCGCGCCTGCGCGAACTGGCCATCCTGCAAGTGGGCTGGCTGGCGCGGTCGCCCTACGAATGGTCGCATCATGTGAAGATCAGCTACGATTTCGGCGTCACCGACGCCGACATCAAGGCGCTGATCGACGACACCGCCGGCAAGCCGACCAGCCTCGATGCCCTGACCAAGCTAGTGTTGCAGGCGGCGCGGGAGATGACCTCGCAGGGCGGCGCATCGGACGCGACGTTCGCCGCGCTGTCGGCGCTGATGCCGACCGAACTGTTGCTGGACCTGATCATCACCATCGGCTTCTACAACGCCGTGGTGCGCATCCTGGCCACGCTGCAGATCGACGTGGAACCGGAATACCAGCCGTACCTGGACAAATATCCGCTGCCGAAGGGCTGAGGCTTACCCCACCCAGGCAACCTGCCCCTGCATCAGCCGGCGCGCGGTGCGATACACCACCGCGCTGTCGGCCACCGGGCCGGCATCGGTGTTGCGCACCTCCGCCCCGGCGGCGAACACGCCGGACGGGTTGGCGATGCGAATTTCGTCTTCCCGCGCCGGCGTTCCGCACAGCATGTTCGGGATGCTGCCGGCGATGCGGCAGGCAACCGACAGGCACATCGAGCCGGTCAGCGGCACCGCGCGATGGGCGCGCTCCATCGAGATCATGCGCACGCCGATTTCGTGCGTGTCCGGCCCCAGCGTCTCGCCGCTCAGTGTCCTGAACGCGGACGGCGGGGCAACCACAGCGATCTTCGGATTGGCAAGCCCGACCGCTTCGGGCGTCAGCGCCAGGCCCATCTTCACTCCGGCGGCCCGGCGCAGCAGGTCGAGCAGCTCCATCAGGCCGGGTATGGCCTCGATCTCCTCGGGGCTCTCCGTCCCGGTCAGGCCGAGATCGCGCGCATCGACGAAGGCGGCGCAGTTGGTGGCATCCACCAGGGATGCGCGGAAGCTGCCTTCGCCCGGCAGTTCCAGCACATCGACCGCGTTCCCGGTGGGCAGCAGTGCTGCGGTGAACGCCCCGCCGGGGGCGAGGAAATCCAGCCTGATCCGCGCCCCGGTGCCGGCGACGCCGGGAATGGCGAAGCCGCCGGTCACCACCGCCTTGCCGGCCGCGACGGGAAAGCGGGCATGGATCAGCTTCTTGGTGTTGGTCTGGTGGATGCGGATCAGCGCCTCGCGGTCCGAGGCGCGCACCAGTCCCTCATCGACCGCGAACGGTCCCACGGCGGAGGACAGGTTGCCGCAGTTGGAGCCCCAGTCCACCACCGGCCGGTCCACCGAGACCTGGGCGAAGGTGTAGTCGATATCGGCATCCGCGTGGGTCGGCGGGCCGATGATCACCGCCTTCGACAGCGAGGAGATGCCCCCGCCCATCCCGTCCAATTGCCGCCCGTACGGATCGGGACTGCCGAGCACCGACAGCAGCAGGCGGTCGCGCGCATCGGGGGCGGCGGGCAGGTCGCGCGCATGGAAGAACACCCCCTTGCTCGACCCGCCGCGCATGAACACGGCGGGCGTGAAGACTTGGCTCATCCCACCGCCCCCCTATTGCGTCAGTTCCAGCCCTTGAACGGCATTTCCGGCTGCACCGTCGCCATATTGGCCGGCCAGACGGGGACGTATTTCTTGCTCTTCAGCTGCACCAGCAGGGTGGAGGCGAGCGTGTTCTGGCCGGTCGCATCGTATTTGATGCCGTTATAGCCGATCATCAGCTGCGCCGGCTTCAGGTCGGTCGCGATCAGTGCCGCCTGGATCTTCGCGGGCTCGGTGGAGCCGGCGCGGTTGATCGCCTCCACCAGCGCCAGGAAGCCCTGCATGGCGCGCGCCGAGGTGTCGTCCAGCGCGTGGCCGGCGTGCTTGGTGTACAGTTCGTTGACGATGAACGAATTGCTGCCCGGCTTGCCGATGTCATAGGAACTGCGGTTGATCACGCCTTCCGCCAGATCGCCGGCCGCCTCGATGAAGGACGTGTCGGAGAAGCCCGAATCGTCGCCGATCAGGATCGGCGGCTTGTAGTTCAGGTTGCGCATCGTCTTCATGAACAGGATCGCGTCCGACGTGTAGCTGATGAAGATCACCACGCCCGGGTTCTCGTTCTTCAACTGCAGCACCTGCGCGCTGACATCGGTGCTGTTGGCGTTGTAGGGGATCCGCAGGTCCACCTTCAGCCCCTTCTCGGTGGCGGCCTTGAAGATCGCGTCGCCGGTGGAGGTGCCGTATTCGGTGTTCTCGTTCACCACCGCGATCTTGTCGACATTCATGCCCTTGGCCTTCATCTGCAGGATGAAGTCCGCATAGGCGGCGCCGAAATGCGTGCCGATCGGGGTGGGGCGGAAGAACCACTTGAAGCCGCGCGCGGTCAGGCTGGGCGCGCTGGCCTCGCTGGCCATGAACGGGATGCCGTAGCGCTCGGCCACCGCGCTGGCGGTCAGGCCGCAGCTCGACTGATAGGCGCCGACCATGGCGACCACATGTTCCTGGGTGATCAGGCGCAGCGTCTGGCTTTGCGCGTTCGCCGGATTGCCCTG
>PKWQ01000148.1 GCA_003133265.1 Acetobacteraceae bacterium | reverse complement strand
GCAGGGTCTCGATGCGCGCCGAAAGGCCCGTCACGCCATAGATCAGCCCGAAGACGCGCAGGTTCTGCTCCACCGTGAGGTTGCCGGGCAAGGGCACATGGGCGGCGGCGAAATTGGTGTGGGCCAGCGCCTGGCTGCGCGATCTCGCGAGGTCGATGCCAGCGATGCGGACGTAGCCCGCCGTTGGCTCAAGCACGCCCAGGATCATATTGATGATGGTGGTCTTGCCGGCGCCGTTGGGGCCCACCAGACCCACGATCTCGCCCGGCCGGACCTCGAAGGAGACGCCGTCCACGGCGGTCACCTCGGCGAAGGACCTGCGCAGCCCGACCGCTGATAAGACCGATTGAAACGGATCCGCGTGCGTCACGGGCCTTTGTAAGTGGCGTGCGATCCGCACCGCAACGGAACATTGTCACTGCCGTGCTTCAAGGTGAACGCCTTCGGGGCGTCCGAGAACTTGGATGCCTTCATCTTTTTCCGCTCCTCCCAGCCAGGAAAGCTAGAACAGAAGACTCCAACCAAAAACCATCCAGTTTCCCGGGATCAGATCAAAAGGCCAATCATACCGCCGCATCACCTGTCCAGTTTCGGGGACCGTTTAAGGTGCGTCTAATTCGGTTGCAATAAATTACTAAATGCAAAACAATGTGACGCATAGATCGGTTTCTTCCACCAATCTGCCGATTTAAACACCGGGGAACGCCATGCGCTGTCATGAGTCTGTCCGTCGTGATTCGCACAATTTGCACAAGGGGTGCGCCCGAAAGGGGCTGATGTTGGGCGTTCTGGCGCTGATCGCCGCGGGCGCGGTGGTGGTCGCCGAACCGGCGCTGTCGGCCGGGCCGGTCATGTCCCCGTCCGCCGGGGCGCCGCCGCCAAAAGCGCCATCCCCTGCCCCAGGGGCCGTCTCACCCGGGCCCGTCTCACCCGGGGCAGGCACACCGACGGTTGGCGCGCCCCAGGTTCCGCTCGGCGCATCCGCCCTCCCCACGACCACGGCACCCAAGGGCTTCCCGACTGGCGGCGGTGTCCCGACCGCCATAAATCCAATTCCCGGCGTCGATGTCATCGTCAGGAAAAACCCACACGGCAGCGCGATGAAGCTTCAGACCGATAGGACGGGCAGCTTCACGCTCGGCGAATTGACGCCGGGCGAATACGTGATCGAACTGCCCGTTGACAGCCTGCGCTCCGCCATCGACAAGCTCGACGCGAAGCGGGTAGCGGGCAATCCAACCGGAACCACCTACCCCACTTACCCGATCACGGGCGTCAATATTAGCCTTCCGGCTAGCCCTGATGCCCGCATCGCGCACAACTTTACGGGCACGACCACTGGCGGGATCCCGCACATTCAATTCACCGTCACGACGGTGGCCGTCGGGACGGACACAACCCCGACGGCAGCCGTTGGTGTCTACGTCGCAACGATCGACTGGGGCGATGGAAGCCCCTCGATGATTTTCGACCGCTGGGGCAATCTAATTTCTCGCCTGCCTAACGCCCCTGGCGGGAACGCTGCGGTCGCCCCAAACAACCCTGGCGGCGGCACCACCGGCCCAGATTACAAGAAGCATAGCTTTAAGGGCATCGTGACTTTGGTGCGATAGCGAAAAATCCCACGAACCGGAGTGATCGGGCTTGTTTCGAAGCCGCCCGACGATGCCCCCCGGTGAGCCGGTCACTCGTGCCGCCGCGTTGATTTCAATACAGGGGAATACCATGCACAGTCATAAGTCCAGCCATCGCGATCCGCGCGATTTGGACGGGGGGCGCGCCCGAAAGGGGCTGATGTTGGGCGTTCTGGCACTGATCGCCGCCGGCGCGGTGGCGCTCGCCGAACCGGCGCTGTCGGCGGGGCCTTCCGCTGGGGCGCCGTCGCCAAAAGCGCCCGGAGCTGTCTCACCGGGGTCGGGCACACCGCCAGTCGTCGCACCCCAGCTTCCGGTCCTCGTGCCTGCCCTCCCCATGACCGGGGCACCTCGGGGCTTCCCGCCCGGCAGTAATATCCCACTCCCCGGAAATCCACTTTCCACCGTCGATGTCACCGTCGTCGTCTCCGGCGGCACTTCCACCAAGCTCCAGACAGATGGAACGGGTAACTTCACGTTCCATCTTGATTCAACGCCGACCGGACCTATCGACATCGAGCTAAGTGGGGCGAGCCTGGAGCACGCGATCGGTGCGTCGATTGCGAAACACCCATCGGGCGACACCGGAACCAAGGGGCCCGCCAACATCATTGGGATACTGATCGCATTATTGCTACCCCCCGTGCAGCCGCCGAATAACGCCGGCAACCCGGGCGCGAACACATCGAGTGGCTCCATTCTGGTCGAGCATGAATTTTCTCACGCCACCCCTAACCAGGGCGTGCACATCAAATTCAGGGTCGGAAAAAACGGCGCCGCCATGACCATCGATTGGGGCGACGGAACCCCGGTCATGGATGTCGGCCGCGAGGGCAAACGGGTGGAATCACAGTCTGAAAACGCGTCGCTTCTGGGCTCGTGGGGCGTGGATCAGTCTGAGAGTCATAAATATATCGGGCACGTTACGTTGGTGAAATAGAGGCCAGCATGTAACCGATCTTCGATCTCATAACAGATGGGTACTTCAATGAAAGCCAATCGAATCGTCTTTCTTGCCGCCGCACTCGGCATCGCCAATGCCGGCTCCGCATTGGCGGGGGCGTTGGGAGGCCCTCCCGCACCGCCGACGCAAACGGCGGCGGCGATGACCGGCATGCAGCAAAGCGAGCTGAATTCGACCGCGTATTTCGTCCTGCCGACGATCGGGGCGATCATCCAGCAATCGCTGCGCGGGATGGGCGGGCCGGGAATGCTGGCGGATGGCGGAGACGGACTGAGCGCGACCCACCGTGGCATGGCCGCATCCGCCGACGGCGGCTGGCCGATGCAGGTCTGGCTGGATGGTAACGGCGGCTATTCGAAAAACAGCCTCGCGGTTGGCGGCTACAGCCTCACCAGCTACGGGACGCAGGCTGGCATCCAGGCGCAGATCACCCCGACATTTCTGGTTGGCCTGGGCACATCGTGGCTGGGCACGTCCGGGCCGCTCAATGGCGGCTTCACTTCGCACGCCAACAGTTTCGGTTTGACGCCCTATATCGGCTGGCAGTTCGACGAGCACTGGAACGTTTCCGGCATCGCCGGCTACAATCTCGGCCGCACCAGCCTACGCAATGCAGCCCCGGCCTATGGCGCCGATTACGACAACGACCAGTGGAATTTCCAGGGTGCGTTCAACGGTTCATACATGATCGATAGCGTCCGCCTGTCGCCAACCGTTTCGCTTCTGCATGTCGCGGTCAACAACCGCTCTTTCGTGGACAGCAACGGAGCCAGGGTGGCGGGGACCTCG